>JAYWDP010000370.1:0-4077 GCA_043779775.1 Cyclobacteriaceae bacterium | reverse complement strand
TTGCCCTCAAAGTCCATGTCCAGGCCGGCCACAATGACTCGTTTGCCTGCATTGGCCAGTTGATTGCAAACGTCCACGATGGCATCATCAAAAAACTGGGCCTCGTCGATTCCCACAACATCACAATCGCCGGCCAGCAATAAAATGTCGCTGGCAAAATTGACAGGGGTGGAGCGTATCTCCCTTTCCGTATGAGAAACGATTTTTTTTTCGTGATAACGTTTATCGATGGCTGGCTTAAAAATCTCTACATGCTGCCTGGCTATCAGCGCACGGTTCAGGCGCCGAATGAGTTCTTCGGTTTTCCCTGAAAACATACAGCCACAAACCACCTCAATCCAGCCTGAACGAGCTTCTCCTTCCTTACGGCCTAATTGAGGTTCGATAAACATGCCCGCAAGTTAATCGTCCGTGGCAAATTGTCGATGCCCCATTTGCCGATGATTCAATAACTTTGATCCGCCTTGCTGACCGCGTGTCGCCAGCGCTCCAGCGCCGGCATATGCTTCGGCGAACAAGTCCATGACCTGAACCAGTTAACTTTAAGCCAGAATCCTTGAAAATACAATCCCGCCTTCCGGAAACCGGAACCTCCATCTTTACCATCATGTCGCGCATGGCACAGGAGCATGGCGCCATCAATCTGTCGCAAGGGTTCCCCGATTTTCCCGTTTCAACCACCCTGATTGAGCTTATCTACAAAAACATGAAAGCCGGCCATAACCAGTATGCTCCCATGCCCGGCGTTCCCGCACTGCGAGAAGTCATCGCTTCGGTCGTGGAAAGTTCTTTTCAACGAACAGTAAATCCCGAAACAGAAGTAACCATCATGACGGGCGGAACGGAAGCAATTTTTTCTACCATCGCAGCGTTGGTTCATGCCAATGATGAAGTAATTCTGTTTGACCCTTCTTATGATTCTTACGCGCCATCCATTAGGTTGAATGGAGGTGTGCCCATTCAAATCAACCTGAACCCTCCCGACTTCCGGATCGATTGGGATGAAGTAAAATCAAAAATAAATGCCCGCACCAGGCTGATCATGATCAATACCCCGCACAATCCAAGTGGTTCGGTGTTAGCGGAAAATGATTTAAAGATTCTGGAAGAGATTGTGATTCGATCCGGACTGATTGTACTGAGTGACGAAGTTTATGAGCGGATCATTTTTGAAAACTTCGTTCACCAAAGTGTGTTAAGGTATCCAGCACTTGCCTCCCGGAGTGTCGCTGTTTTTTCTTTCGGAAAAACATTTCATGCCACGGGTTGGAAAACGGGTTATACCGTGGCGCCCGAATTTCTGACAACGGAAATTCGCAAGGCCCATCAATTTATCACATTCACTGTCAACACGCCGGTCCAATTGGCTTTGGCTGAATACCTGGCCGATCCGGAGCATTATCGACAT
Organism: Cyclobacteriaceae bacterium; assembly: GCA_043779775.1. GTDB lineage: Bacteria > Bacteroidota > Bacteroidia > Cytophagales > Cyclobacteriaceae > ELB16-189. The sequence continues at coordinate 2,669 of JAYWDP010000370.1, read as the reverse complement.
CTTGGGAAATTCTTTCAGCAAAAACGCGATTTTTTTCTCGGCCAGATCAAAGGCTCCTCCTTTGAGCCCCTTCCATGCTTCGGGAGTTATTTTCAATTGCTATCCTATAAAAGTATTTCCGACAGATCCGATACTGACATGGCGGTGTGGCTGACCCAGGAACACAAAGTAGCTTCCATCCCGGTCTCCGTTTTTTACAAAGACAAATCCGATCATCGCCTGCTTCGCTTTTGTTTCGCCAAGAGAGAGGAGACTTTGAAAAGGGCAGGGGAGATTCTCAGAAAATTATAAAATATAAATATGCAGGACCTCAACGTCACACTTATTCAATCCAATCTCCACTGGGAAAGCACCGTCGCCAATCTGGCAATGTTTGAGGAGAAAATATGGCAGATTGGAATTCCTACCGATGTAATCGTCCTCCCGGAGATGTTCTCAACCGGGTTTTCAATGAATGCGAAGTCTCAGGCCGAAATGATGAACCTTCAAACTACCCTGTGGATGAAACAAATGGCGCAACAAACCGGCGCGCTGATCCTTGGAAGTTTCATTGTCAATGAAAAGGGTAAATTCTTTAATCGCCTCCTGTGGATGGAGCCGGGAGGTCAATACAAAATCTATAACAAGCGGCACCTTTTCCGCATGGCCGAAGAACATACAATCTATGCGTCAGGAGAAAGCAGGCTGATCGCCAACTGGAAGGGTTGGAATATCTGTCCTTTGGTTTGCTATGATTTGCGTTTTCCAGTTTGGAGCAGAAATGACTGGGATAAAAATCATCAGAGGATGTTGTTTGATGTGCTGATTTATGTGGCCAATTGGCCCGAAGCCAGGGTGACAGCCTGGGATACTCTTTTGAAGGCCAGGGCCATTGAAAATCTGTCCTACGTAGTGGGCGTAAACCGAACGGGGCCTGATGGGGTGGGTATTTCCTACAATGGCCATTCGGCCGTCATCGGCCCGAAAGGGGATTTGATTTATTCTGCAGACGAATCGGAAGGCATCAAAACCATCTCATTGAAAGCACAGCTCCTGCAGGAGTACCGCACAAAATTTCCTGCTTATCTCGATGCGGATAGTTTTACAATCCTTTGAGTCATGGGGGAATATTTCACTCTGCCGGGCCCGTTATTCTGAAATACTGATTTACTTTTGCACCTCAATATTTTCCAATGTCCAACCGCAAAATTTCCCGGGCGCTTATCTCTGTTTTTTACAAAGACCATCTGGAGCCTATCATTCAAATGTTAGCAAAGCAAGGTGTTGAGTTTGTGTCAACCGGAGGCACTCAGGAATTTATCGAGAAGTTGGGACATAAGGTCATCCCCGTGGAGAATCTCACAGGCTATCCCTCTATTTTCGGCGGTCGTGTAAAAACCCTTCACCCTGCCGTATTTGGAGGAATTTTATATCGGCGTGACAATTTGAAGGATGTAGAGCAGGCTAATGAATACAGCATTCGCTCTATCGACCTTGTAATCGTTGATTTGTATCCTTTTGAGGAAACAATATTAAAAGGCGGGTCTGAAGATGATATTATCGAAAAGATTGATATCGGCGGCATTTCCCTCATCCGAGGTGCCGCCAAAAATTTTAATGATGTATTGATTGTGTCATCACGAAGTCAATACACAGAAATACTGGAACTTTTAGAAAGCAAAAACGGCTCTTCAGATCTGGCCAACCGCAAGCACTTTGCCGCCATGGCTTTTGATGTCACCTCCCATTATGACTCCGCGATATTTAATTATTTCAATCGCGAACAGAATCTACCGGGTATTAAAATGAGTTTGCAGAGCGGGAAAGTGCTGCGCTATGGAGAAAACCCACACCAAAAAGGTGTCTATTTCGGCGACCTGAATTCTCTGTTTGAACAAATCAATGGGAAAGAGCTTTCCTACAACAACCTGGTCGACGTGGATGCTGCCGTAAGCCTGATGGGGGAATTTGAAGGAGAGACCGCTTTTGTAATTGTCAAACACACCAATGCCTGCGGGGCGGCGACAGCGGCTAACGTGAAGGAAGCTTATCGCAAGGCATTTCAAGCTGACACCCTTTCAGCGTTTGGGGGCGTGTTGGCTACGAATGATATTATTGATTTAGCTGCTGCAGAAGCAATCAATTCCCTGTTTTTTGAAATCCTGGTGGCTCCCGGATTTATGGAAGATGCGCTGTCTTTGTTAAAATCAAAAAAGAACCGGATCATTCTCAAGCAAAAACAGCCTGTCATGTCCCAAAAACAGGTTAAGAGTCTGCTCAACGGGATCATCGAACAGGACAACGACTGGAAGACCGATAGCAAGGAAGACCTGAAAGTGGTTACCCAACGAGCCCCATCGGAATCTGAAGTGAAGGGTCTGTTGTTTGCAAGCAAAATCTGCAAGCACACAAAATCCAATACTATCGTCTTGGCAGTGGAAGGTCAATTGTTGGCCAGTGGAGTAGGGCAAACCAGCCGTGTGGATGCCTTGAAGCAAGCCATTGAAAAAGCCCATGCTTTCGGGTTTTCTTTGGAGGGTGCCGTAATGGCATCGGATGCCTTTTTCCCATTCCCCGACTGTGTGGAAATAGCTCACAATCAAGGAATTAAAGCTGTAATTCAGCCGGGCGGGTCCATCAAGGACCAGGATTCAATAGCCTTTTGCGACCAGCATAATATGGCGATGGTC
>JAYWDP010000369.1:0-4080 GCA_043779775.1 Cyclobacteriaceae bacterium | reverse complement strand
AATGATCTCAAAATAACGTTGGTACTCCCAGTCGGTCACCGCTTTGAGGTGCTGCTTCCACTCCCATTCACGAGTCGAAGTAAAATGCTCCACAAACTTCTCACCGAATATTTCTTTTGCTACGGTCGATGACTTCATTTTTTGTGTGGACTCTTCCAATGTACGTGGCAAGGATCCGTTGGAGAAATTCTCATAACCGTTTCCTATAGTGGCTGGCGGCTGAAGTTTCATCTTATTTTTAATTCCGTAAAGGCCGGAACCCAAGGCTGCCGCAATAGCAAGATAAGGATTGACATCCGCGCCAATGACCCTCGTTTCAAGCCTGCAGGACTTGCTGCTTCCATTTAAAACACGCAACGCCACCGTCCTGTTGTCCACGCCCCAGGTCAATGTTGTGGGGGCCCACGCTCCTTCTACCAGGCGCTTGTAGCTGTTGATGGTAGGTGCGAACATCGGAAGAATGTGGGGTAGACAATACAGTTGTCCTGCCAGATATTGTTTGAAAATACTGCTCATCTTCAGCTTATCTTTTGCATCATAGAACACATTCCGCTTCATGCGTTTATCCCACAGGCTTTGATGTACATGGCCGCCACAACCTGGCAGGCCTTCACTGATTTTAGCCATGAACGTTGCCATGATGCCATGTTGATAGGCAATTTCCTTAACGGCCGTTTTGAAGAGCGCCGCCCGATCGGCAGCCTCCACCGCATCAGAATATACTATGGCCGCCTCCAAAACGCCAGGTCCGGTTTCTGTATGCAGCCCCTCCAGGGGAACGTCAAATTTCTTCAAGAGATCAAACAAATCAGTGAAAAAAGGATTTTGAAGTGTGCTTCTTAGAATGGAATAACCAAACATACCTGGCGTCAGCGGCTCCAGGTTTTTGTAATTTTTTGCGCGTGCGCTTTGCGGCGTCTCCGCAAAATTGAACCACTCAAATTCTTGGGAAAATACAGGCGCAAATCCCTCCTTGTGCACCTCTTTAACGATGGATTTGACCAGCTGTCTTGGACAAACGTGGGAAGGCCCTCCCTCTTTGTCAAGGATTTCACCAAGGAAAAAGGGAACATTATTCTCCCAGGGAATTTTTCTGAACGTATTTATGTCAATGCGGGCAGGTGAATCCGGATAGCCTGTATGCCAGCCAGTAAACTTCGCATTGTCATAGGCGACATCATTTGAATCCCATCCGTAGACCACGTCACAAACGGTAGTACCACCCTCCATTGCCGAGAGAAATTTTTCAGAAGAAATATATTTCCCTCGAAGGATGCCATCAATATCCGAATAGGCAATCTTGACCTTTCCGGAAGGGTGACTTTTCACAAAATCAAGAATGGTTTTCGTTGTCATGATGGTTTTACATTCGTCTGCGACCTCTTTCGAAGTTTAAATATACCATAGCACAATGCTATAATCAGCACATACAACAGACATAAGATCAAATTATAGATGACCGCTGCGGTCAGCGCCAATAATGCTATGCCCAACGCCATCAATGGGAAGTATGGATAAAATGGGGTCTTGAAGGGACGCTCCAGGTCTGGCTCTTTCCTTCTTAGCGCAATAACGGACACCATCGAAATGCAATAAAGCGTAAGTGCTCCAAAGACAGATATCGTTATCACTTCTGCTGTTCTGCCAGTAAAAAGTGCAAGGATACCAATGCCTGTGTTTACTAATAAAGCATTGGCAGGCGTATGAAAACGCGGATGAATTTTACCGAGAAAGGATGAGCCCAACATGGCTTTCCCAAATTCAAAACTTGAGCGACCGCCGGAGAGCATGAGGCCGTGAAAAGAAGCTACCAATCCGAACAAGCCAAAAATAACGAGTGTCCGGTACAATCCACTTTCTACACCACCTATCTGCTGCATCGCAAGGGGAAGCGGTGAATCTGATACCGTGCCATCGGGCAAATAAACAACGGCCTCCCAACCTCCCATGCCCACGGCACTTGTGAATGTCAATAGGCAAGCTGTAATCAGTGTAAACAATGTGAAAAGGAAGCCTCTTGACATGGTATGTTTTGGATCTACTGTCTCCTCCGCAAGGTTAGCCACCCCTTCAATACCAAGGAAAAACCAGATTGCAAAAGGCACCGCTGCGAAAATGCCGGCGATGCCATGCGGAAGGGAATTATGAGTGAGGTTCACAAACTTAGCGTGAGGCAAAACAACGCTGCTGAAAATCAATAGTCCCGCCACGGCAACAGTCGTTACGAAAATCTCCACATTCGCAGCCGCTTTTATTCCATAGATATTCAATGTAGTAAAAACGAAATAAGCAACTATGGAAAATAATATGACAGGTACCGCCGGAAAGAACAAATTTATATACGATCCGATGGCAAAGGCAATCGCAGGTGGGGCAAAAATAAATTCAATATTCTGTGCCATGCCAGCTACAAAGCCGAGGTCTTCACCCAAGGCACGATTCGCATAGTCGAAGGCCCCACCCGCTGTAGGAATCGCGCATGCAAGCTCAGCATAGCTGTAGGTAAAAGCCACATACATGGCAATCACAAAAACGGTGGCAATGGCCAGGCCTAGCGTGCCTCCGCGAGCCAGGCCGAGATTCCACCCAAAGTAGTTGCCGGAGATCACATAGCCGACCCCCAGGCCCCACACCATGACCGGTGTAAGAATGCGTTTCAGTTCTGAGTGCGCGTTTGGCAAAGCATTGAATTTGTTATCGGATAAATCTACGAATCCTAAATAAATACCTGTCCATGACTGGCCATAGCCTGGGTGGCAGGATAATAAAAAAGCCGACCTGGCAGCGTCGGCTTTCTGATTTTAAGGAATCAATATCCTAATCTAACAATCCAAGAGCCTTCATACGCTTGGCGATCTTTGCTATCTCAGGTTGCATATCGAGATCTGTATAGATACCAAGCAGTACATCGAGTACTTTTGCATCATCGGGGCTAAGCTTCTCACATTCCGTCCAATAAGGCATCGAAACTTTAAGTTTTTCAACATAGATTTTATCCAGATCCAATTTTTTCTTTGTGTCTTCTTTGGATATCCCCAATTGGTTCATTTGACTCTTAATCTTTTTTGCGTCCTCGAAAATCAATTCAGCCAAACCAATTCGGGGCTCAAAGTACTTGGGGTCTTGCTTGATTGCCTCATTATACCATTTTTTGGCTTCCTCAATATCTTTAAGCTCCATATTAATCACGCCAAGGAAATACTTTGGTTCCTTGTCATTAGGGTTGGCGATTACCTGCTTCTCCGTAGCAATTTTTGCTTCCGGCAACCGGTTCATTTTAACATATAGATCCAACTCATATTTCGGAAAGTCTGAATTGGTGGGATGCTTGACCATCGCCTCATGGACAACCTTCAGAGCTGTTTCGTTGTCCTTCAATCTGTCACGGTAAATGCTGAAGAGAGTGCCATAGGCATCCACCGACTTGCCTCCTTTTGCAAAATATTGATTGATGAAAGCAATTGATTTTTGGTACTCTTCTGCTGACGGGCCAAAATAAATACCGGCATTCAAAACGACCGCGGTATCTTCCGGTATAAAGTAAAGCGTCTCTTCGGTGAGCTTAAACGCTTTTTTGAAATCCCTCAAGTTCGAATAGGCATTAATAGCCTGGCTAAAATAGGATTGCGCGAAATAGGCATTTACGTTGCTATAAAGCATGGGCAACCCATTCTTGTCATTAATAAGAAATAGGCTCTTGCCGTTGTCAATTTCCTTAGCTTTGTCAAAAGCTTCCTTGGCGATACTGAATGGATTTGCTTCTAACGATTTATACGAGGTATTCATTAGATTTCTATTTTTAAAAGCATCACCACTTTCCTGATAAGTTTTTAATGAATCCTTTTCAAAATAGAGAAAAGCACCCGCGTAGACCCATTGTTCACTAGTGCCCGAGGCATTTGTAGTATTATTCTTACTCTTAGGCTCACCAAATGCATCAACCGCCATTCCTTTTGTCATCCCTACTTTAACATTGCCACCCCTTGGCACTGTATCCATGGAGGCATAAATGACACCCTTCAAATACCAGGCCTTTGCCGCATTCTTGGAGGGCTGGCCTTTTTTATCCACCATAAACTC
>JAYWDP010000368.1:0-4095 GCA_043779775.1 Cyclobacteriaceae bacterium | reverse complement strand
CTTTTATGAAGAAGATGTTTTTACTGAGCGCTTGGGTCATAGGAGGGTGGTTTTGAAAATTATATTGCCCGTAACAAATTATTAACGGAACATGCCTTCTCCAACACACCTTTGATCGCCTCGATCTTCACACGATCCTGCTTCATGGAATCGCGGTCGCGAATGGTGATAGTGTCGTCTTGCAGCGTCTGGTGGTCAATCGTGACACAAAAGGGTGTGCCAATCGCATCCTGGCGACGATAGCGTTTTCCGATGGCGTCTTTTTCTTCATAGAAGCAACGAAAATCATATTTCAGATGGTCCATGATTGTCATCGCCTTCTCCGGCAACCCATCTTTCTTCATCAACGGCAGGATCGCCACTTTCTGAGGTGCCAGGGGTGCCGGTATTCTTAGCACTACCCTTTCCGTTCCCTCCTCGCCTTCAGCCGATCCTTCGCGGGCAGGCAATTTTTCTTCCGTATAAGCGCTGGACAACACGGATAAAAACAGCCGGTCCAACCCCACGGATGTTTCCACAACAAAAGGAACATAGCTCTGGTTATCTTCAGGATCGAAGTACTGCAGTTTCTTTCCTGAAAATTTCTCATGGCTTTTCAGGTCAAAGTCGGTACGGGAGTGAATTCCTTCCAACTCCTTAAACCCCATGGGAAAATTGAATTGAATGTCGCAGGCCGCGTTGGCATAGTGGGCCAGGTTCAGATGATTATGAAATCGGTAATTTTCGGTGCCCAGGCCCAACGCCTGATGCCACCGCATGCGCTTCTCCTTCCAATATTCATACCACTTCTTTTCTTCACCTGGCTTCACAAAGAATTGCATTTCCATTTGCTCAAATTCACGCATACGAAAAATAAACTGTCGCGCGACAATTTCATTCCGAAATGCTTTTCCTATTTGCGCTATGCCAAAAGGGATTTTCATCCGACCTGTCTTCTGTACGTTCAGGAAGTTGACAAAAATTCCCTGCGCCGTTTCCGGACGTAAATAAATTTTATTTGCATCCTCCGCGATAGAACCCATTTCCGTTGAAAACATAAGGTTGAACTGCCGCACATCCGTCCAGTTTTTTGTTCCGGATATTGGATCTGAAATTTCAAGGTCAACGATCAACTGTTTCAGGGCAGTCATATCATTGCTGCCCATGGCTTCTTTCAGTTGCGCGTTGGCTTCATCAATCTTTTTTTGATACTCCACTACCCGCGGGTTGGTGGCAATAAACATGCTTTTGTCAAATGAATCCCCGAAGCGCTTGGCAGCCTTTTCTGATTCCTTATCAATTTTATCATTGATTTTTTCCACGGCGTCTTCCACCAATACATCCGCACGGTAACGCTTTTTGGAGTCTTTGTTGTCGATCATCGGATCATTGAAAGCATCTACATGCCCGGAAGCCTTCCAGATGGTGGGGTGCATGAAAATAGCTGCGTCTATTCCCACAATATTTTCATTGACCTGGGTCATAAAGCGCCACCAATAATCCTTGATGTTGTTTTTCAGTTCAACACCATTCTGACCGTAGTCATAAACAGCCGAGAGTCCATCATATATCTCACTGGAGGGGAATACAAACCCATATTCCTTTGCATGGGAAATCACTTTCTTTAATAAATTCTCGTCTTGCTGTGCCATAGAGGCGCAAAGATACTTTCAAATTTCAGAAGAAGAAGTTTTCAGGTGTCTTTGAAGCGGTAATTCAAGATAGAATCGGGTACCCTCACCCAATAAAGATTGAAGCGAAAATGGCGCCTCCCAATATCTCCATAGTTTCTTTTACTATGTAAAGTCCCATTAACGATGAGAGAAAAAATATCGCTGCAGATGTACATCAATAGAAAATAACCTGCGAGCAGAAATTGGTCGCTTTCCACCTCAACTATTCCAAAATCCTCCCATTCATCTTTTAACATTGGCCAGAGTCGTGAATGAGGGCAAAACCAATAGAATGAATCCATGTTTGAGGGTTTTATTTATTATTTTTCGTTAAAAGGCAAGTCCTCCCTATTTTACAGACATGATCCGTACCCTGGCACTCGCGATAGCCTTCTCACCTACTGCAGAAAGAATGGTGGCGGAGGCTGTATTGTTGGCTCAACGGTTCAGCGCCCGGCTGGTTTTGATCCATGTTGGCAATCATAGTCAAAAAGAAGAGCAATTACTCAATCAGCTTTTAGAACGGCATTTACTTTCACCCGAACGACTTACGGTACGATGGGAAAAAGGTGATCCGGCCCGTGCTATTTTAAAAGTATGTGAGGATGAATCCGTCGATCTGCTGGTGGCCGGAGCATTAAAAAAAGAAAATCTTCTTCACTACTACCTTGGCACCATTGCCCGCACCATCATGCGACGTGCGCACTGCTCCGTGTTGCTGTTGACACAACCATCCTTGACCCCGGAAGGCTTTAAAAATGTTGTCGTTGATGCTGAAGATGGTCCATTTGTAAATGAATCTATTTCTCTCGCCTGTCAACTATGCCATTCGAAAAACAAGGCCTGGGTTCATGTAGTACGCGAACTTAAACTTTATGGCCTGGCCATGTCAGCTTCGGACCAATGTACCGAGGATGAGTATGAACATATCCGGCAGGGGCTAATGCAAGATGAAATTGAAAAAGTAGAAGGATACCTTGAAAAGATTCCGCACGAAAATCTGAAAATAAATATCAAGGTGATTTCGGGTAAGTCGGGATTTGAACTCTCACAGTTTGCTCAACGAAAGATGGCTGATTTGCTGGTTGTCGGCGCTCCGGCCAGAAGGTTCTCTCTTTTCGACCGGGTCTTTACCCATGACCTGGAATACATTTTTGCTGAAATGCCTTGTAACCTGTTGATTGTGAATTCCGGAAAGGAGGAAATCAGTGCATAATCTTTCCCATACCGAACTGATTCACCTGTTGATACAGCTCAGTGCCATGCTGGCCTTCGGTAGAATTATGGCAGAAGTCGCGAGGAAATTCAAACAACCGGCCGTGGTGGGTGAAATTGTCGCCGGACTTATTCTGGGTCCGACCATCCTGGGGTTTTTTTCTCCAGACTCTTTTGATATGTTATTTCCAAAAACCGGCACTTCGGCGGTTGTCCTGGATGGCTTTACTCAAGTAGCGGTTGTGTTACTGTTATTCATCGCAGGGTTGGAAGTGGATTTGCACATTGTATTTCAACAGGGAAAGCAGGCCATTTATTCCAGTTTATTTGGGTTGATCATACCTTTCTTTCTGGGGTTTATTTTCCCTTATTTCTTCCCGGCCTTTTTTGGATACATCGCCGCAAGCGACCAACTTCTTTTTGCCTTATTCATGGGCACCGCCATGGCGATCTCAGCGTTGCCGGTGATCGTCAGGATCATGATGGATCTAAAACTTTTTAAAACGAAAATTGGAATGTTGGTCGTAGCGAGTGCGATGGTCGATGATGTGATCGGCTGGATGATCTTCTCCATTATTTTAGGCATCATGGGCAAGGCTGGTGTCATGTCCATCGGCAATACACTTCTACTCACTATCGGGTTTACAGCCTTTATGCTCACTATCGGAAGAGGATTGCTGAACCGCTTGCTACCCTGGGTTAACAAAAAACTGGCCTGGCCCGGAGGCTTACTGTCATTGTCTTTGGCCTTTTGCTTTCTCGCTGCAGCTTTTACCGAATTCATTGGCATTCATGCCGTCTTCGGAGCTTTTATTATTGGGATTGCTTTGGGCGATTCCGAACACATGAGCGAGCGGGCCAAGGAAATCGTCCACCAATTCATCAACAACATCTTTGCCCCGCTATTTTTTGTGGCCATTGGATTGAAAGTAAATTTCATTACCAATTTCGATCTCTGGCTCACGTTGGCGATCCTGGTTATTGCCTTTGCCGGCAAAATTATCGGCAGCGGATTAGGCACCCGGCTTGGCGGGTTTACCGTGCGAGAATCGTTGGCGGCAGGCTTTGGCATGAATGCGCGCGGAGCGATGGGAATCATCCTCGGCACGGTGGCCCTTGAAAATGGACTTATCAACGAAACGGTATTCGTCTCTCTCGTCATCATGGCACTCGTTACCAGTATGACCAGCGGACCGCTGATGAAATGGATGTTGAAGGCCCCTGAAAT
>JAYWDP010000367.1:0-4096 GCA_043779775.1 Cyclobacteriaceae bacterium | reverse complement strand
TTCCTGATAATGTTCCCAAGGAAGCAAAATTCATTCAGGGAAGTATAGTGGATCATCAGATGGTGGCTGATCTCTTTCGTCAATATAAATTTGACTATGTGTACCACCTGGCAGCCTATGCCGCCGAGGGGTTAAGCCATTTCATCAAGCGGTTCAATTATATGAATAATCTGGTGGGAAGCGTCAATCTGATCAACGAAAGCGTCAAGCATAAAGTAAAGTGCTTTGTTTTCACTTCCTCCATTGCGGTGTATGGCAAGGGCCAGCTCCCCATGACGGAAGACCTCATGCCCATGCCGGAAGATCCCTACGGTATTTCGAAATTTGCCGTTGAACAAGACCTCCGTTCAACGCACGAAATGTTTGGCCTTAACTACATTATTTTCCGACCGCATAATGTGTACGGTGAATTCCAAAACCTGGGAGACAAGTATCGCAACGTCGTCGGAATATTTATGAACCAGTTGATGCAAGGCCGGGCCTTAACCGTATTCGGTGACGGGTTACAAACCCGGGCCTTCAGCTACGTGGGAGACCTCGCACCGCATATTGCCAATTCGGTAAACGTTCCGGAAGCTTACAACCAGATTTTTAACCTGGGGGCAGACCAGATATACAACATAAACCAGCTCAGCACGGAAGTATGTAAGGCGATGAATCTCACTGGCATGATACAATACCTTCCGGCCAGACAAGAAGTCGTGCATGCCTACTCAGATCACAGCAAGGCTAAAAGGGTTTTTGGTGCCGCCGGCAATACACCGCTCGAAACAGGACTTAAACGAATGGCATCCTGGGCCCGTCAGGTCGGCGTTCGAAAAACGACCATCTTCTCTGATATTGAAATCCGTGAAAAACTACCGGCGTCCTGGCTCGAATAAACTATTTTTTTTAAAACTTTCGATTTCGAAGGAAACCAGGCTTAACCGTTGCATACTAAAAAAGGAACCTATTAACATGTCATCGCTCGAAAATTCCAAGATATGTTTTATCATCCCCTATCCTCTTGACAGTGTTCCTGGTCAAAGGTTCCGTTTTGAACAATTTCTGCCTTCCCTTAAGGAAAGCGGTATGGAAATCAGTATCCATCCATTTCTAACCCCGGAGACAAATCGAATCCTGTATCGTAAAGGATTCTATGGAAGGAAAATTACCGGCGTCCTGATGGGTCTGATCCGCAGGATCATGATGCTTGGAACGATCCCCTCGGCTTCTTTTGTATTCATTTTCCGCGAAGCAGCTCCATTCGGCCCACCCTTTTTTGAATGGATCATCCTGAAAATTTTCAAGAAGAAAGTAATCTATGATTTTGACGACTCCATTTGGCTGACAGACAGGAAAACTGAAAACATACTCTTCCGCATGCTGAAGTGGCGATCAAAAGTGGGTTTTATTTGTAAACGGAGTCATCTCATAAGTTGTGGAAATGAATACCTGGCGTCGTTTTCAAGAACTTTCAATCAAAATGTCAGGATAGTTCCAACTACCATTGATACGGATTTCTATCAAACGCTCTTTCAGTCAAATCCGCAAACGATCATTATAGGATGGAGCGGAAGCGTCACCACCATTAAATATTTCATATTTGCTATCCCGGTATTAACGGCACTGAAAAAGAAATACGGAGAAAAAATTGCCTTTAAAGTTATTGGTGATGGCGCTTATGTAAATAACGAATTAAATATCAAAGGCATTCCGTGGGTAAGAGAATCTGAACTGGAGGACCTTGCGGAAATTACCATCGGCATTATGCCTTTACCGGATGACCCCTGGACACGAGGCAAGTGTGGCTTGAAAGGGTTACAATACATGGCATTGGGGATACCGACGATCATGTCATCCGTCGGTGTAAACAAAGAAATAATTCAGGACGGTGTAAACGGATTCCTAGGCGAAACTATGGAAGCGTGGGTAGAAAAGATTTCATTGTTAGTGGAGGACGCTGATCTGCGGATTGAAATGGGAAGGCAAGGGAGAAAAACAGTAGAGGAGCGTTTTTCAGTAAAAAGCCAACAAGCAATTTATCGGTCTTTGTTTACTTCCTGATTTGTCCTGATTTTCCCATCGTTGTACAGTATCACAAGGGCAATGATAAAAAATGGCATCAAGGGAATTTTGTATCGTGCCAATGAGCCAAAATTAAACGTGGAGACGCCAACGGCCAATGCATAAGTCAAACTGAAAAGCAGGCAAAACAGAGCATTGGGGTTCTTAAGACTCTTGAATATCCTGAATTTAGCTTTGGAGAGCACTAGGATTGTGACGATCAGAAAGGATACACTTTCAACAGCCGATACCGCCATCAACGGATTTTTTACTTCCCAAAGATAGGGTCGGTATAATGAAACATTGATAGCTGCGGGAGAAAGACGCAATATCGATGCAAATGTACCATCCAGTTCACCTAGCGAATAACCGGAGCCAGCATCCCGACCGGTCCAGTAACGAATATCGTACGCGGTAACACGCGCTGTCTCTGCCATTCTCCCCAAGGAATATTTTGAGTCATTTTCCCCGACTTTGACAACGGCGAAGTACGCGGAAAGCAACATGATTCCGATTAGAAAAGGGACCAGCATGATTTTAAGAACCAATGATCTTGCAAGCGCAAAATTTTCAGCCATGATCCAGACAATAACAGCAGGTAGAAACGCCTGGAGGGCAAATTTTTTGACACTAAAAATAATGAACAATGAATAAACTAAGCCGATTAAATAAAAAATGTTGAATCGGCGTCTTATAAATAATTCATGAATAAAGTAGGTTGCAAATCCAAGACAAGCCATAACAATGGTGTCTTTAAGAATTCCTGAACCCCAAAAAAAAACAGATGGAATAAAAAAAGAAGCAATTGCCAAGGGCTTATGCAAGTGCGGGTATAGCCGATAGAATGTGAGAAAGAACATCCAGGCACCCGCAAAACTGAAAACAGCAAATAATAATGCGGTGGCAGAATATGTAGAGAACGTAAGTATATCAAAGATCGTCGCTATTTGAATTACACTGAAGGAAGCCGGGTCTCTGATAAAGTAAATTTTGGAGGCATAGGCAAAAGTACCTTCAGGAATAACCCCATTGGCAAAAAATAATCTTATGCCCGTGGATGGTGAATCCATTAATGCCTCCCACAAATGACGGCTCCCGTGGGAATGATAATTAAATGTATCTCCGCCGTCGTAGTAGAACTGATAAATTACTCCCAGCATGATGGCGCCAATTAATCTCAGGATTAATGCCGGATAAAAATATCGTCTGGTCACTGAATCGGTTACCATGGGCCGGATCCAATAGGCCAAAATTAAAATGAGCAGAAAGAAAACAGGGGTTACGATCAGGTCTTTGAGTTCCATGTTGTATTGTCAGTTAACAGTCCCCATACTCCTTTGTCCCAACAGCGTCTTTTTAATTCTGTAAACAGCCCGGTCCTGGCCTCTTATTTACCGATGCTGGCCATTCCGGCATATAAGGTGGTTAAGCCTTCATTAAAATGAATAGAATATTTCCAACCCAATTGTTTAAGCCGCGACACGTCCATCAGTTTACGTGGCGTGCCATCAGGTTTTGTTGAATCAAATTGAATCTGACCTTTATACCCCACAACTTCACCAATCCTATCGGCCAGCTCTTTGATTGACATATCCTCCCCCGTCCCCACATTAATAAATCCTGGTTCATCAAATTTCTCCATTAAAAACAAACATGCCTCCGCCAGATCATCGACGTGCATGAATTCGCGCATCGGTCGCCCGGTGCCCCACACCATCACGGTATTATCACCTTTCAGTTTTGATTCATGGAATTTGCGAAGCAGGGCCGGAATCACATGAGAAGTCTCCAAATCATAATTATCATTAGGGCCATATAAATTCGTGGGCATGGCCGAAATAAAATTGCACCCATACTGACTCCGATAGGCATCACACATTTTAATACCAGCAATCTTCGCGATGGCATACGGCTCGTTCGTTGGTTCCAGCAAACCCGTGAGAAGATATTCTTCTTTCAACGGTTGTGGAGCCAGCTTGGGATAAATGCAGGAACTTCCCAGAAAGAGAAGTTTTTTGACGCCGGATTTATACGACTGATGAATGACATT
>JAYWDP010000366.1:0-4127 GCA_043779775.1 Cyclobacteriaceae bacterium | reverse complement strand
AAGGCAATCTTGCCCGTGGAAGTAAAAGCTCAGGAACGCGAAGCGCCCTGGTGATTTTTCAGTTTACAACTTCTATTGTTCTCATCGTGGGCACTTTTATCATTGAGCGTCAGATGCAGTTTATGCTCAATAAGAAAGTAGGATTTGAAAAAGATCAGGTAGTACTTATTCAAGGGACCAACACGTTGGGAGAAGAAATCAAATCATTTAAAAGTGAACTATTGAACATGAGTCAGGTGAAATCGGTTTCAGTGGGGGATTATCTTCCGGTGAGAGGGATGAAACGTAACGGTAATCAATTTTACAAGGAAGGCATGACGAAAATTGACAAGGGCGTTCAAGGCCAGCAGTGGAAAGTGGATTTTGATTACATCAAAACCATGGGAATGAAAATTGTTAATGGAAGAGATTTATCTGAACAGACATTGACCGACAAGAATGATGCCGCTATCATCAATCAGCAAATGGTCAAGGAACTCGGTCTCAAAGATCCGATCGGACAGCAGATTACTAATGGGTATTCTCATTGGACGGTAATAGGAGTTGTTGAAGATTTCAACTATGAATCGATGAAGCAGAAAATTGACCCTCTCTGCATGTCGATTGGCAATAGTCCCAACATTATCTCTGTGAAAGTGGGCTCCGGAGATATGACAACTGCCATTGCATCCATTTCTGATACCTGGAAAAAATTTGCTCCGCACCAGCCCATCCGGTTTGCTTTTCTGGATGACCGGTTCGCCCGGATGTATGATGACATCCAACGCATGGGAAGAATATTTACAAGTTTTGCAGTGCTTGCCATAATCGTTGCCTGCCTCGGATTGTTTGCCCTTTCTGCTTTCATGGTCGAGCAGCGCAGCAAAGAGATCAGCATCCGGATTGTTCTGGGAGCGCCTATGCAGAATATTTTTCGCCTGCTTACGCAAAATTTTATGAAGCTGGTGCTGGTCTCTATCCTCATTGCAGTTCCTATTGCCGGGTACATTATGAGTGAATGGCTGAAAGACTATGCTTTCCGGATTGATATTAGCTGGGATGTATTTTTCCTGGCAGGACTTATGGCTATCGGTATAGCACTTTTTACGATAAGCTATCAGTCGATAAAGGCCGGTTTGATGAACCCCATGAAAAATCTGAGGTCGGAATAAGTTCTGAGTTCTGAGTTCAGAGTTCCGGGTTCAGCTTATTCCGTCATAAATTTTAATAGGACTTTCAGGTCACCGTCCGAAAGGTCTTCTAACTCTGACTTGTCATAGATTGATAGCAGATAAACCTTTTGCCTAACTACTTGAACATGTGTAATCAATCGGGCACCTCCCGATTTACCCTTTCCCTTCGATGCAATTGCCAATCGGATTTTGTAACATCCTTTACCCAGGCTGGTGCCTTGTTCCGGATCAGTTGTTAGCGTAGTAACGAGATTGTCAATCTCTCCTTTCAAAGACGGATACTTGCCAATTAACCGTTTCGCTTGTTTTTTAAAATAAGAGGTAACTTCAACGTCAAAGTTCATAGAGAAAGGACTTAGCAGATTGAAGCTTGATTTTGCCCTTTTTTGCCAAACCGACCTCTTTTACCGACTCCTTAAACTCACGGAGTAACTGCTGTTTTGAAGGGTCTTTTTTTGTGTCCCTTTTCACTTTTGATCTCGTCAGAATAGACTCCAGTTCTTTTAACACCATACGATCTTCTAATTTTAGAACTTCTTCAATTAGATGTATTTTTCGGGTATCGTCAAACATGGTACTTTTATAGATGATTCAAATTTACTAAAAAAAAACAAAAATAAGGTGCTGCGTAAAAAGTCAATCACTTCAAACTATTTTTCAAATCTTTACTCGCTTCAGCGCGATTGAGGGCATTGCTGTAAGCCCTTTTCAGGAATTCCTTCCGATCATCAACCTTTTTTACGACCTTCTTGAAGTCTGCGCGGTCGCGAAGACTGGATAACATGGGATCCTTATCGTAACCCCCCAAGGCCAATAGAAATGATAGTGAAAGGCACTATCCAAATATTGAACAGCCTTATCACCGTTCCCCATGTAAGCATTATCGACCGCCAAAACGTAATACATACCTGCAAACTGAGGCCAAGATCCCCACGATCTCTTGCCAGTAAGAATTTCAGATACTACTTTAAATTCTTCCGCAATGAGCGCCTCCGCTTCCTTTTTCCTTCCCATTTTTGAATATACCATCGCTAGCCTATGCCTGTTGCCTGAAATTTGAGTTGAATCTTCGATCGTGCCCTCAAACTCAGGATGCTGTGAAAAATATTTTGCAGCCCTTTCAAAATCATTATTTGAATAGTGGAGCCAGCCCAGCATGTCAGTTGTCCACTCAAAACCAGGACGGATTTTTTCTGCCTGTTCCAACTCATGAATTCCTTTTTCATATTGACCTGTCTCCAAATAGACTAAAGCTAAACCGTGGAATGCGAGATATGAACTTGGACTTAAGCCTTTCGCTTTCTTAAGCAATTTTTCTCGCATTACTGTATCACCTGTAAAAAGATACACTTGATTAAGTTCTAAATAGTATTCAGGGTCTTTGAATGAATATTGGTTTTCGATTGACTTCAAGACGAGGTCGGCACCACTTTCATCTTCATCGCGTAGTAATTGGTTTCCATACGCTTTCAAAACTTCAGGATTGCCTGGTGCCATTTTAAAGGCGCTGTAGTAATCTGACTTTGCTGCCTGGATATTGCCCAATCGAGTGTGAACATCACCTCGTACTATATAGCCATCTGGCAAAGATGGATCTAAAGAGATTGCTTTTGAAGAAAAGTAAATCGCTGAGTCTTGCCAGGTTTTGTCCTTGATGAAGGAAGATCTGTTATTAAACCAGAAGGTGATTGAGGATGTCTTCGGCGATACCGTCACTGAAATATTCCTGGTCGGGATCGTTGCTAAGGTTCTTGAATGGGAGCACGGCAATAGACTTGTCAATAGCCGCATCTGCCTTGCCTGCTATTTGATACATGAAGTATCCTGCAATTGTTAGCAACACTAAAGCTACAGCTACTTTCCATTTCTTTCTGGAGCTCTCTCTCAATTCCAACTTCCCTACCATTTTATTTTTATCAGGCACGGTCAATCCATCATTGGTCAATGCAAATACCTCAATCTTTTCATCCACGTTTTTAAAATGGAAGCTGCCCAGTGATAGTGTTTTAAATTCAGGTTGATTTTTGACCTTATTGTTAATCTCAGAGGAGAGGAGGATCGAATTTGAAGTTCCTAACGACTGAATGCGAGAAGCTACATTCACGCCATCGCCCAATACTTTCCCATTCTCAAAAAATATTTCACCAACATGCAGTCCGATCCGGAGCGGCACGGCAGGCTCCGATTGAAGCTTGCGCTGAAGCTCAATCGCACAATTTAGTGCTTCAAGGACACTGGAGAATGAACATAAGCTCCCATCCCCGTAATTATTCAGGATCTCTCCACGATGAGTTGCAACAGATTTGTCAAGAGCCTCATGATAATGCTTGATAACACTTACTGCTTTTAACTCATCCTTTTGCATCATGGTTGTGTAGCCCACAATGTCGGTGAAGAGAATAGCGGCAAGATGACGTTCCTGGGTGGACATTTAGATCTATGTAAATGCCGTTACCAAGTGATCGCCTTTATTGTCCTGTTGGCAGTAGGAGATGAAGGCCTGTCGCCCGGCAGGGCAGGTGTCATACTCAAAGCCTGGCAGAATGGAGGGCATGAAGTAAAGATAAATATTTTCGGGTCAGATTAGTACGACCATGAAATGCTTGAGTGGGTGAAAAAAACCAGCATCATACGTGTAATCATCATTGAGTCAATTTGTCTACCTTTGACTATGAATAAGAAATTTCAGTTTACTGCGGTAATTGAAAAGGAAGGCGAAGGATATGTTTCCTTGTGTCCTGAGCTTGATATTGCCAGTCAAGGTGAAACCGTTGAAGAGGCGACTGCCAATCTAAAGGAAGCCGTAGAACTTTTTTTTGAGAGCGCCTCAAGCAAGGAGATCAGTCAACGGCTCCATGAAGAAGTTTTCGTGACACGCCTTGAGGTAGCCATTGGGTAAGCTAAAAGTTTTCTCCGGTAGAGAAGTCTGCAAAATCCTGGTAGAAAATGGATTTG
>JAYWDP010000365.1:0-4132 GCA_043779775.1 Cyclobacteriaceae bacterium | reverse complement strand
CTCTGATTTTGCGCAGATCAAAAAGGATCTATTGTCTGTTATTTATTTCTGACTCGGGATTCGATTTTTGAATTCATTGGCGAACAACTCTAATTTTTCTTGCTTGCCTTCAATCTTGAATTCCCGGCTAGAGGACCCTACGAGCAGTCCAACCACCAATCCTGCCGCAGCTCCAGTTAAAGCCACATTGCTGATATAGTTCTCATCTTTAACCGCAGGACCACAGCCTAAATAACATTCCTCATGCGTGGGGGCGGTAACAGTCCCGGCGAAAGCGCTGACGGTGACGCCCAAGGCGGTACAAATAATTATCGCTTTCAGTTTGGCTCCCTTTCTGTGAATTTGTATTGAGGTCATTTCAGAAGCTCCAAAACGAATGGGTTGCAAATTCCCTGTTTCCTGTATGGTCACGGAATCCGGAGTAGTGCGCACAAGGGCCCCCGTCAGCTTCCTTCCACTTTTCTACGTTAGCCTAACAACATATCTTTCTTTGGCTTGTGCTATCACTTTCATGCTCGCGATATTCCGGAAGGACACAAGCTGTTGCACTTGGTCGACGACGAGGTTCATCGATGAATCCGAGAGGAGCAGGATGATTCCGGTGATCATGACATCCGGTATTTTGAACCGGATAGCCACCTTATTTCCTGTTTCAATCTTGATTCGTTCTTTTGTATCCGGATTCTCAAACAAGAAGTCTTTCTTGTACTGGGCGCTGACGGCCCTTGACCAGAAAAGCACGATCAAACTCATCACTATAAACGCGATGACCATTTTGCTTTTTTGCCGGATGATTCTTTTTGGCGAAGAATATTCTCTTGGTATTTCAGCGTTGCCTCCCAGGCGATATGACTGTACCGGATAGGGGTTTTTGTACGCTGTTTGGGACTGCAGGGTTTGTTTAGGGGATAGTTTCATGGCGCTTTGGTTTTGTTGCCCGAAAGATATTACCCTTCCTCGCCGGTGTATTTCAAAGTTTGCCGGTGTTAAAAATGATTTTAGTATAAAATCCTCCGGCACCGGGAAACCGGGCTGGCATAAGTAATAATTGCAAATCGGGTTTTTTTTGGTAAGATTAGTTGCAGAAAACGCAACCCCGATGGTTTCATCCAACAGCGTGCAATCCCTTCCTGGAGCAGTCCGAACAGCGCATCGGCACGACGGAGAAAACGAGAAGATACGACTGCAGTATCAGGATCTTCCCTATAACAAGGCTTTTTGGGACCACTACAACGTGATAAAGACCGCGCCACTGGACAAAAAAGTCATTGAAGACATCGAAAAGGAACTGCCGCTGGAAAAGCAGTTTGAGGAATAATTGACCGATAATCTGAACGGTGCTGCAGGCCCCCGGAGTCTTACCGGTCATAGTTGACGTACGCAAGGCGGAACCGTTTTGGGAACTGTTCAGTGCAAAGAAAGGTGATTGATGCACCTGATTTAAGTCAAAGGTATTAGGGTTTCCGGGAATTCTCTTTCTTGAACTCTCATTGGTGACCTTATTATTTGAACTCATTGGCAAACAAACACGGCCGAAAAGAATTGCATTTAATGCGACTCCGTCAAAAATCATTTGAATTTTTGCGAAATTCAATTCATCCCGTACTTGCAAATGCCCTTTTTGAGGCCTTTCAAAATTCGCAATTAACACCGGAGGTGAGGTAGAACAATTCAATCAAAGACTAACTCATTTTGACCTTTTTCAGGCTGGAATCTGACGGTTCGAATTTTTGCCAGAATTGCACTCAAAAGGATGAGCGATTTAAGATATAAAAAGCACTATGGCCTTCGTCGGTATTCAGAATCAATGGCAACTATCCCACCAGGAATGAGGAACCTCTCATGGCAGGCAATAATTGCAAATCCGGGGATTTTTGGTTAACATTTGTTCCAAGAAAAGTAAGGCTGATGGCATCATCGAATAGTGTACAATCCCTTTTCCTTGAGCAGGTCCGGAACCGGCTGGCCCCCAATGTTTCGTTTGCCGATGAACTTGCCGAGCTGTTGAATATCAGCCGCGACAGCGCTTATCGCCGGATCCGGGGTGAGACCGTATTATCGCTGGATGAGGCCAAAACGTTGCATAATCGCTTCGGCATTTCCCTCGATGTTTTGTTTTCCGATTCTTCCGAAATGGTCACCTTCCACCGCCGGATAGTAAGCTATAAGGATTATACCCTTGAAAAATGGCTGAATTCGATCCATAAAAACCTGATTTCCCTTCAAGGCTTCGAGCATAATGAAATGATTTTTTCTGCGCGGGATATCCCCCTTTTTCATTATTTCCGGATTCCGGAATTATCGGCATTTAAACTCTTTTTCTGGATGAAGACCCTGGTTGGCTCCCCTGATTTTGAACGCAAAGCATTTGAGGTCGAGGCCGTGCCGCTGGGGCTTCGAACCGTTGCAGAAAAAGTATGGACAAAGTATTCCGCTATATCCAGCACAGAGATATGGAATGAGGAAGCGATCTATGAAACCCTCAGACAAATAGAGTTCTATCATGAATCTGGCTTTTTTTCTCGTCCTGATCAGGCATGCTCCCTGTGCGATAAACTTATTGAACTGGTAGATCAGGTTCAGGCAGAAGCCTCGGTAGGTGTAAAATCACATGGGGGCGCCTTTAATCTTTACAATAATGAAATCCTGATCGCCGACAACACGGTCTTTGGCCGAATGGGCACCCGGCGTGCCGTTTACGTAAATCAAAACACCTTGAATCTGCTCCTGACCTTTCAGGAGCCATTTTGCGAACAAACGGAAGTCTACCTGCTAAACCTGATTAAACAATCAACACTCATCAGCAAAACAGGAGAGCGGGACCGCAACCGTTTTTTCAATGGTATGACCAGCCGCATTCAGGCGTTTAAAGAGCGGTTGAAATAGAGATTCTTTTCACTGATCAGTCAATTCTTAGTTTGCTTGCCTCAGCCAGGAATTCCTCTTTGTTGATCGGCACTACCCCGGTGTGCTGGCATACCAGCCCTCCTCCCAAATTGGAAAGTGAAGCGATTAACTTTGAATCCAGATTCAAGGCCACGCAAAGCGCTGCGATACTCACAACGGTATCTCCGGCTCCCGATACGTCAGCAATCTCGCGCACATGGGCAGGAATATTTATTTTCTTATCGCGAAAATCGATATAAACGCCATGCTCCGACAAGGTTAACATTACTCCCTCCGCTTCCAGTTTTCCTTTCAGTATCTCCACGGCCTGTGACACCTGCTTCTGATTGCCCGCCTCGATATCCATTTTCAAACCCTCACGAAGTTCTTTCAGGTTGGGTTTGAATAACGTTACCTTTTTATAGGAGAGAAAATTTCGCTTTTTGGGGTCCACCACCGTGGGGATGTTATATCGCTGCGCCAGCTCCACTGCGAAATCAATAATCCGTGAATTCAAAACCCCTTTGTCATAATCCTCAAAAATGACAACCTGGCATTGGGGAAGAAGTTTTTCTATGCGCTCGAGGATTGCCTTTTCCTCCCGTTTATTCACCACGGCATCGGACTCCTCATCGACACGCACTACGTGCTGATGGCTGGCGATGACTCTGGTCTTCATGGTAGTGGGCCGGTCCTGACTGCTTACGATCCCCTCACTGCTGATACCTTTGTCGGTTAGACGCTGCAGTAATTTCTTCCCCTCGTCATCTGCTCCAATCAAGGCGCATAGAATGGGTCTTGCGCCAAGGGATTGAATATTTAGCGCCACATTCCCCGCTCCACCAAGACGGAAATCCTTTTTCATTACAGTAATCACAGGAACAGGCGCCTCCGGAGAGATTCGCTCCACCGATCCCCAGATGTAACTGTCCAGCATGACATCCCCAATGATCAATGCCGAAAGGTTATTAAAGGACTGGAAGATCTGTTGGAGCGATTGAGCCATAGATTACTTCAATTGGGATAGAGCGTCTTTCATTCTGCGCAAGGCCTCCACCAAGTCTTTTTCCGATGCTGCGTAGGAGAGGCGTACACAATTTCCGTCGCCAAAGGCGCTACCGGGTACAAGTGAAACATGGGCAACTTCAAGCATATACAAACAAAAGTCATCTCCATTCATGATCGTTCTGGTTCCTGTGGACTTGCCGTAATAGAAACTCACATCCGGAAAAAAATAGAACGCACC
>JAYWDP010000364.1:0-11462 GCA_043779775.1 Cyclobacteriaceae bacterium | reverse complement strand
TACACAGCAAGGAAAAAGTGGCAACGGAAATTTAAATTATTTGGTCTTGTCCCTTCCGATCAAACCAGGAAAATGGACTTCTGCAATAGCCCTAATGCCATACACACGACTCAACTATGAATATAAACACACAGAGCCCATTCAGGGCACTACTACCAATACCGTTGATGTGACAGAATCCGGAACCGGTGGCATTAACCAATTTACCTGGTCAAATGGAGTAACCATTACCAAGAGTATTTCAGTTGGGCTGAAAGCCGCTTACTTGTTCAGCTCCACTACCAGCGAATACAATTCCATTGTTACTCAAACCAATCAGCCCTTGGTTATATATCCCAATGTGGTTGACCGGACTTTCGTGTCTGACTTCAAGTTTTCACCTGCTTTGTCCATTCACCTCGATTCACTCTTCAAAAACGATTACCGTTTAAACATTGGTGTTGTATATGATCTTAAAACCAACCTGAATAGCAAATTTAATCAACGCCTGGAACGTTGGGGCCCCAAGGGCCGGATTGACTCGTTAACCTTAATCAATAATCAGTCAGGTATAATCACCATACCTTCGAGTATTGCGGTGGGCATCTCTTTCGGATATTCCCATAAATGGACGGTTGCCTTAGACGGCTCCTATACTGATTATTCTCAGTACCGTGATCTTTCCGGAAAAAACCCCTATGGAACCAATGATTGGAAAGTAAATGCGGGTTTCGAGCTTACACCGGATATTGCCTCCTTAAGCAACTACCTTAAACGGATAACTTACCGAACGGGCGTAAGCCTTGAAAATTATGCCTATTTGGTTAATGGCAACGCTGTTAAAGATTTTGGCATTACTTTTGGCCTCTCTGTGCCAGTCGGCCGTATTTCCTTTCTGGACCTGGGTTTGAAGGTGGGTAAAAAAGGTGACAAGGTGCTAAATACGGTTGAGGAGAATTATATTAAGTTTTATTTTGGCATGACTTTGAATGATCAATGGTTTATAAAAAGAAGGTTTGATTAAGACACAATATGACTATGAAACTGAAATTTTTGTTGGTGGTAGGCGCCATTCTCGGAGCCCAGTCAATTTCGTTGGCCCAGTGCAAAGAATTTAAATGGCCTGAACCCAAGCAAGAGGCTGAAGAGAAAGTGGCCATGTGGGGAGATGCTCTTAAGTCAGGTAACTATCGTGCGGCCACAGGGCCCATTCAATGGATGCTGAATATTGCCCCCCAATGGAATACCAAGATTTACATTGACGCGGCCGATGCTTATGATAAGCTGGCGGATAAGGAAACTGATCCCGCCAAGAAAAAAATATTGATTGACTCACTCCTTCTGTTGTATGATATGCGCATCAAGAATTGTGGAGACGAGCCAAATGTACTCAACCGCAAAGCGTATGCATCTTATAAGTACAACATCAAAAACAAGGAGAAGCTGGCGGAACTTTTAGCACTGTACGATAAAGTGTATGAAATCAGCGGCAATAATGTGAGTAACGGAAATCTAGTGGCTTACATGACCACGGTTAAAGCCAATCAACTGGCCTATAAAAATATTTCCGACGAGCAAATTCTTGGGCGGTATGACAAAATCATGACTGTAATTGATGCTAAAATGAAAAAAGCCATGAGTGAGAGCAAGACACAGGAAGTAGATCAGTTGAAGGGATATAAAGATGCTGTAGATGGTTTGCTGCTCGGAATGGTGACCCTGAACTGCGATTTTGTGAGAAAGAACCTTGCGCCGAAGTTCAAGCAAAATCCCACGGACATTTCCCTGGCCAAAAAGATTTTCAAATTCATGCTGGAAGGTAAATGCACCGATGACCCATTATGGCTCGAGGCCGGAGAATCAATCTTTAAGACGGAAAAAGATTTTGGATTGGGTAAGACTTTGGCTGGAAAATATTTCAATGCCGGTCATTATGATAAAGCTGAAACTACTTATAAAGAAGTTCTCTTGCTTGCAAAGACGCCTCAGGAGAAATCAGAAGCGCTTATGTATCTGGGAAGCGTTGAAGTAAAAAAAGGTAACTACACGGGGGCCCGCGAGCTGTTCCGTCAATCCGGCTCTTCGGATCCATCCAATAAAGAAGCGTGGGAAAAAATTGGTGACTTGTATTACAACAGCTTTGACAATTGCTCAAAAAAACAAAATGTCGCTGAAGACCGACTGGTATATATTGCTGCCTATGAGATGTATCAAAAAGCAGGCAATAACGCACTGATGACCAGGGCTAAGGCGCAATTTCCCAACAGGGAAGAGATTTTTCTGTTGAACTGGACGGTTGGTTCTTCTCAGAAGGTGGGTTGTTGGATCAATGAGACTGTGATTTTAAAGACACGAGATTAATATTTTTTAGTAACAAAATAAAAGGCCCCGACCTCCTGGGGCCTTTTTCATTGGTAACCATGTTGTCCTTAAAGACAGACGTAAGTAGCAAGACCCAAGTAGCAAGACACAGCAAGTTGTATCTGGCTTATGTCTTAATATTTATTCTTTTTCCTGTACTTCCCGGGTGTCATCAAAAGGAAACTCCAAAGCCATTGGAATATACCGGGCCCTTGCGGGAGGCCGCCGATGTGTCGGTCCTGTACACCGAAAAGGATAGAATAAAAGTTAAAATGCAGTCAAAAAAAATCCTGGAATTTAAAAATGGTGACCAGGAATTTCCGGAAGGACTTTACTTGGAATTCTATAATGAGAATGGCGTGATGACCTCCACACTCAAGTCCAATCAGGCCTATAAGTTTAAAGAGGAAAACAAGTGGCGTGCCCGAGGCAATGTAGAAATTATAAATATTGAAAAACAACAACAACTGAATACGGAAGAACTTTTCTGGACACCTGCAACAAAAAAAATATTCACTGAAAAGTTCGTTACCATCAAATTGGAATCCGAAGTAATCTATGGCATCGGCCTTGATGCTGCGCAGGATCTTTCCTACTACACCATTAAGGATCCCAAGGGTGAAATTCTGGTCAAGGATTAACCATTAGGCTGTTAACGCTATTCTTCGCACCTCTCTCAAAAAATTGTATTTTTGCACTCCCATGAAACTTTTTGATACCGTTTTGCTCTCCCTGGGCGTCGTCTTTATCATCATTGGTGCTTATGAAGTAATGGCTTACGGGCTTGGTCATGCTTACGTTTCGATCATGCTGGCCTTGATTGCATTCTTTTGGTTTACTTACCGTAAAAAATCCAGGGCATGACCGGATCACTATATCCCTGGATTATCACGTCCCTGGTTTTTTCCTTTTTCTTTTCAGGAATAGAAATTGCCTTTCTTTCGGCTAATCGATTACAAATTGAGTTGCAGGGAAAACAAGGGTCATGGTCAGGAAAAATCATCGCTTTCTTCATGCAAAACCCTTCCCGGTTTATTGGCACCACGCTGATCGGCAACACTCTGGCGCTGGTAGTATTCGGTAATAATATGGCCGTCCTGTTCGAACCCGTCCTGGTAGCCTACTTACCTGAATCACTTAATCATGAGCTCTCCATTCTTATCATACAAACAATTTTATCGACGCTCCTTATCCTTTTTACCGCTGAGTTCCTGCCCAAGAGCCTCTTCATGATCAATCCGAACCTGGCCCTTTCTGCCCTCGCAGTCCCTTTCGTGGTAATGTATGTATTACTTGCGCCCATTACTTTTACCATTGTAACACTTTCCAAACTGGTGATTACCTACATTCTGCGATTGGAATATTCGGAAGAAAAGCCAGCGTTTGGACTCACTGACTTAAATCATTACCTCCGCCACATGCAGCGGGTGAGTCACGAGGACGGCGAAATAGAATTAGATAAAAAAATACTTCACAATGCTCTTGAATTTAAAACGGTAAGGGTTCGGGAATGTATGGTACCCCGTACTGAAATAACGGCCATTGCCCTGGAAGAAGGAATTGAAAAATTAAAAACTGCATTCGTGGAAAGCGGTCACTCAAAAATTGTGATCTATCGCGATACCATCGATGACGTGATCGGCTACTGCCATTCGGCGGCCCTCTTCCGTAAGCCGGCTACCCTGGAAGAAATCCTGACCCCCATCAGTATTGTCACCGAAACAACCATGGCCAACGATATGATGGTGCAGTTAATCAAGGAACAAAGGAGCCTGGCCATTGTAGTGGATGAGTTTGGCGGTACCGCCGGTCTGGTAAGTATGGAAGATGTAATTGAGGAGATCTTTGGCGATATAGAAGATGAGCATGACGCAGATGACCTGGTCGAGCAAAAGCTGGACGGTAAAACCTACTTGCTCAGTGCCAGACTGGAAGTGGATTACCTCAATGAGAAATACCACTGGAGCCTTCCATTTGGAGACTATGAGACCCTTGGCGGTCTAATTCTTTCATACACGGAGGACTTTCCACAAAAGGGTGAGACCGTACCCGTACCCCCCTTTATATTTACCATTCAGTCAACCAAAGGCAATCGGATAGAAATGGTGAAGGTGGAGATTGATAAAGCCTCCAAAGAGGAGTAGAAAGCATTGATTATCAATTCATTTAAAGCCAATCGAATACTTTTCACGGCCCTTTGCCGAATACAGCAAACGGTTTAAATTTGCGGCTCTTTTGCCGATTATTTGGCTTAAGGCAATCTGAACATATAAATACCTCAATCGTATGGCATTAATAAGCACGTTAAGAACTAAAATGACGAAATGGGTCGTCGGGGCTATCGCATTGTCCATGGGTGCCTTCATCGTCGGCAGTGATCTTTTTGGAAGCGGGCCCCGGTCTGTTTTTGGAGGACAAGACCGAGAGGTGGGTGAAATTTCAGGGAATAGTATTTCCATTGACGAATACAATGCAGCCATACAGGAACGGGAAAATAACTACATCCTTAATTTTGGACGACAGCCCGGAGAGCGCGAACGGCCAACGTTGCAAAGCCAGGCATGGGAATTACTCATCGCACGCAACGCCATTACACCACAATATGAAAAGGTTGGTATAAAAGTTACTACTGATGAGATTTGGGACATGGTGCAGGGAAGAAATGTCGATGATGGTATTAAATCTTCTTTTACGGATTCTGCTGGAAGATTTGATCGCAACCGCCTCATCGAATATCTCAAACAAATTGATGCCATGCCTCCCAACTCAGAGCCTCGCATCCGTTGGGATATCTTCAAGCGCGCCCTTGGCCCTGGCCGCGAACGCGTTAAGTACGAAAATCTGGTTGTCAAAACAGCATACGTGACGGAAGCGGAATCAGAACAGGAATATCACAACTCCAATGACGTAGCCGAAGTGAAGTATCTTTACGTGCCAAGTTTCGCTGTGAATGATACCTTGGTAAAAGTGACTGATGATGATCTGAAAACGTATTACGGAAAGAACAAAGAAAAATACAAAGCGGAAAACACACGAAGTCTGAGTTATGTGTCTTTCCCCGTAGTTGCCTCCCCGGAAGACTCAGTGGTTGTTCGCGAGGAGATGACGAAACTTAGCGTTGACTTTAAGACTGTAACCGAAGATTCTATTTTTGCTGCCGCTAATACTGAGGGACAAAATCCATTCACTAAGTATTCGATTTCCACATTGCCCGTTTTCCTCAACAATCAAAAGGGAAGCCTTGTCAATGGCCTGGTTATTGGTCCCGTGCTGGAAGCCGACAACTACAGAATTTACAAAATATCAAAGATCGGCAAGGACACCCTTTACAATGTTAAAGCCAGTCATATTTTGATCAAGTGGGACAACACTACCCCCGAAGCAAAAAAGTCTGCAAAATCCAAAGCTCAAAAAATTCTCAGCGACCTTAAGGGCGGAGCAAACTTTGCAGAAAAAGCACGCGAGTTTGGTACGGATGGGACCGCCTCCCGTGGCGGAGACCTCGGCTGGTTTTCCTCAGGTCAGATGGTAAAGCCTTTCGAGAAAGCGGTATTTGATGCAAAGAAAATCGGATTATTATCTGACGTAGTTGAGACCGATTTTGGCTATCACATCATTGAAGTGACCAGTTTGAAAGACAATACTTTCTATTCTGTCGCCATCATTGAGCGCGCCATAGCGCCCAGCGACGAAACATTGAACATTGCCTTACGGAAAGCCGATTCATTTGTGACCGATCTTTCAGACATTGATGAATTCAAAACCAAAGCCAAGAAAGAGAATTTATCAATTTACGACGCCAATGATCTCGGCACAGAGGAGCGCCGTGTCGGAAGTTTGGGGGAGGCCCGTCAGATTGTCACCTGGCTTTTCCGCGAAGCCAAAGTGAGTAAAGTATCAGAAGTATTTGACTTAACCGATAACTATGTAGTGGCCGTAATGACCGGTGAAACCGAAAAAGGATATAAATCCTTCGAAAAGATAAAAGGCGAAATCCGACCTCTGGTGGTCAAGCAACAACAAAATATAACCATTATTGAGAAACTCAAAGGCAAAACCGAGCCCCTCGATGAACTGGCAAAATTGTTTGGCACTGATGCCAGTGTACAGTCAACGAGTGACCTGAAGATGAGTACCAATTCCCTGGGTGGTGCCGGCTTTGATCCGATAGTGATAGGATCCATTTTCTCACTGGAGAATGGCAAACGCTCCAAGCCGATCTTGGGCGAGAGTGGGGTTATTGTGGCGGATCTTCAAAATAAGACGATCGCTCCTGCTATTGGTGACTTTAGTGTATTCAAAAATCAATTGCTGCAAACGCAAAATAGCCGGGGTGGATTTTACATCTCCGAAGCGCTTAAAGACGCTGCGAAAATTGATGACAAGCGGTACAAGTTCTTTTAACCAGAAATAGTATTGACGATTTTGTTTATCAAAGGATCAGAAGAAGTTCCGCCTTCAATAAACAGACATCGTGTCTTTAGAAATCCTTGTAAGGTATGGACCCACTTTGGCTCGATTCATTTCGTGAGAAATTAGACAAGTATTACACCTGGCCATCCCTGTATACCTTTAAATTCATTATTCCTACCACCAAGGAAGTTGATCTTCGTCTGCTTTTTCCCCTCCACACTACCGCCACTGAAAAATCATCTGAAAGAGGAAAATACGTTAGTCTTACCTATCAGATGATGATGCCTTCCAGCGATTCTGTGATTGAAGTCTATAAAAAGGCCTCGGTTATTGAGGGGATTGTGGCTTTGTAAGAACGTTTATTCCAAAGTTTAATAATTCCACAGAAAATGATGGGATTGAGTTAAATGCTGCTGGGTACTGGGTTTTGGCCCTTCGCTTTTATTATTTGCATTCATATTTCAAAAACCTACCAATCATTCATTGCGAATCATTGGATTTGTTCCCACATAAATTGGTTTTAAAATCCGTGCAATCTGTGGCAATGTATTACTACTTTTACTCGCCCTGGTGACCTGATCTTTTAAACCATATATAAATCATACTACTATGTGGAAGACTGAAAACAATAAACTAAAAAAGTCTTTTAAGTTTAAAGACTTTACCGAGGCCTTTGGCTTCATGACCAAAGTAGCCATCCAGGCAGAAAAAATGAATCACCACCCCACCTGGACCAATACCTGGAATACCGTAAGTTTCGAGCTAAGTACCCACGATGCCGGAGATACGGTTACGAAGCTTGACAAAGAACTGGCCGAGGCAATCGATAAATTAGCCTGACGTGCCGAAGAAGGTCTCATTGTTTGTTGTTCCCACTCCGATTGGCAATCGGAGTGATATCACTTTGCGGGCCCTGGAGACATTAAAAAATGTAGATGCCATTCTTGCCGAAGATACCCGTACGTCCGGGCTGCTCCTCAAGCATTATGAAATCAACAAACCGCTCCAAAGCTTTCATATTTTCAACGAACACAAAGTCCAGGAAAAGCTGGTAGCCAGGATGAAGCAAGGTGAGATTTTCGCATTGGTAAGCGATGCTGGCACACCCGGTATATCCGACCCCGGCTTTCTACTGATTCGGGAATGCCTCAAAGCCGGAATGGTAATCGAGTGTCTCCCGGGTCCGACGGCGCTCATACCGGCCCTCGTCAATTCAGGCTTTCCCTCCGATCGCTTTGTCTTCGAAGGGTTTCTTCCCCACAAAAAAGGAAAACAGACTTTACTGAAAAAACTGGCGAACGAAGATCGCACGATCATTGTCTATGAATCGCCACACCGGCTGGTGAAGACACTGGAACAGATGAAGGAATTTTTCGGAAGTGAACGTCCGGTGTCTGTTTCACGCGAGCTCACTAAAATGTTTGAAGAAACTTTCACAGGCCCCCTTGAAGAAGTCCTTATGCATTTTCAGCAAAAAGAAGTGAAAGGCGAAATTGTGATTGTAATCGATGGCAAAAGAGACTAGCTATCCTCCCCTTGCGTTATTCCTTGCCAGTTGCTTATTAATGACCGGCGGATGGCTCATGGCTTCTTTCCCTATTTTCATTTTCATGGGATTAGCACCCCTGTTTGCCCTGACCGACCGAGCTACCGGTACCGCTTCAATCTGGGAGAAAATGGAATGGGTACTTATGGCTCTTTCCCTTTCCTTCCTTGCAGCCAGATTGTTTGACCTAACGCATCTGGTCTCCTCCATTGCTTTTGGTATCCTGTTCACCTTGCCGTTTATTGGTTATGTGTGGGTCAAGCAAACCCTGGGGCCTCGCGTGGGTAAAGTCAGCATTGTTTTGTTTTGGCTTGCCCTGGAATATTTACTCCTGAAGGTTTATCCTTCCCACAGCCCTTTCCTGGCCGATGCTTTGCGACTTGAGCCGGCCTGGACCCGTTGGAACATCCACACCGGCTATTTGGGAGCATCGACATGGATATTATTGGCCAACCTGATGGTATATTATGCGATACTTTCGAGAAATCCCTTCCGCTGGCACTGGATCCTATTAGCCGTAATTTTCATAATGTCCCCATTTATTTCTTACTATTTTTTCAAATCAACGACCATCACAAGAACCGATATGTTGAATTTATATTCAGAAAATTTAACGACCACCAATGTTATGTATCTTGCGCGGGGCGAATTTATTGTGCGGACTGCCGCCTGGATCTCAACATTAATCCTTCTCTTTACGTTAATCAAAAGTCAAACAACCAAGGCATGATCGATCTTGTGGCTGTCGAAAAAAATGTTATAAATATCTGCCTGGAAGTGGGTGACTTCATTGCCCGGGAAGGAAGTTTGTTTGACCGGTCACGCATTGAACAAAAAGAAGGATTTAATAATCTGGTTTCCTATGTTGATAAAGAGTCTGAAAAGAAATTGGTGACCGCACTTTCTAAAATTCTTCCCGGCTCAGGTTTCATCGCAGAAGAAGGTACCGCCATCGAAGGAACCAATGGATACCGCTGGATCATTGATCCATTGGACGGAACTACAAATTTTACCCATGGACTCCCGCCATTTGCCATTAGTATCGGCCTGGCCTTAAAAGAAAAGATGGTGCTGGGGATTATTTATGAAGTGACCAAAAAGGAAATGTTTCACACCATTGAAGGACACCCTGCCTACTGTAACGATAAAAAAATTGAGACGTCAACCATTCTGACCTTACAAGAAAGTCTGCTGGCTACCGGCTTTCCGTATTACGAGTTCGAAAAAATGGAGGCCTATCTTAAAATAATCCGCAATTTCCTCAGGCAATCCCATGGAGTCAGGAGATTGGGAAGCGCTGCCACAGATCTGGCCTATGTGGCCTGTGGACGTTTTGAAGGCTTTTTTGAATATAACCTTAACGCCTGGGATGTGGCAGCAGGCGCTTTTCTGGTACAGCAAGCAGGAGGCTACGTAACTGATTTCAAAGGTGGAAATAACTTTCTTTTCGGCGGAGAGATGTGTGCCGGGTGTGGTGTGCATCCCCAAATGCTGGAGATCATCCGGAATGAATGGGGTTATTGACTCCTCCTCAAAAACATTAGCTGAAAAATTCACTACGAATTACAATACCTAACAAAATAACTTTATACGCTATGCAAAAAAGATTTATTCATTTTCTGCTCATCCTGCTGGTGTCGTTTGGGCATTTGGGTCTCGCACAGAACCTTGCTGACAAACTGCCTATTGCTCCCGAAATTAAATTGGGTAAACTTTCAAACGGACTCACTTACTACATTCGTAAAAACGCGAAGCCTGAAAAAAAAGTAGAACTACGACTGGTGGTAAAAACTGGATCCATTCTGGAGGATGATGACCAGCAAGGTCTCGCACATTTCACTGAACACATGGCCTTTAATGGATCCCAACATTTCCAGAAAAACGATTTGGTTTCTTTTTTACAGTCGATGGGTGTCAAGTTTGGAGCCGATCTGAATGCCTATACAGGCTTTGACGAAACGGTCTATATCCTTCCGATACCGGTAGACAAGCCAGAAAATCTGGAAAAAGGGTTCTTGGTTCTGGAAGATTGGGCCAGCACCGTTGCCTTTGATCCTACCGAAATCGAAAAAGAACGTGGTGTGGTACTGGAAGAAGAACGACTTGGCAAAGGTGCGCAGGAACGGATGTTCAAGAAAAGCTTACCTCACATCCTGCAGGGGTCGAAATATGCAGATCGTTTGCCCATTGGAAAATCTGAAATTCTAAAAACATTCAAACCTGAGACCATTAAACGATTCTATAAAGACTGGTATCGCCCGGATCTCATGGCGCTGCTGGTGGTAGGTGAAATAGACCCTGCAACCGTTGAAGCATTGATTAAAAAGCATTTTGAAAAACTCAAAAACCCAGCTAAGGAAAAACCACGGACCTACGCCGATGTGCCCTCACGTCAGACCTCGGAGGGGCAAGTGTTAACAGACCTTGAAGCGACGAACCACGTTGTTCAGATTTTTTACGCTACACAAAAAGCAAAAATTGAAACAACGGTCGCCGACTACCGGTTGAGCATGATCAAAAATCTTTCCAGCGTTATGCTTAGTCAACGCATGCAAGAGCTTACGCAGAAATCTGATCCCCCCTTCCTTTTCGGAGGCACCGATCGAGGCGAGTTTGTACACGGCTATGAATCCTATTTTGGCTTTGCCCTGATCGGAAAAGCTGGCGTCACTCCCGCCATTAAAGCCCTGATCCAGGAAAATGAACGCGCCAAAAAATTCGGGTTTACCGAAGCCGAATTGGTCCGAACAAAAAAATCAATGATGAGAAACATGGACCGAGCCTTTAATGAGCGTGATAAAACCGAATCTAAAAATTATGTTGAAGAATATGTCCGCAACTTCCTCAATGATGAACCTATCCCCGGCATTGAAAACGAATTCAATTACTACAAGCTGTATTTAGATGGCATTACCTTACAGGAGATTAATGAATACAATGCCAAGAACATTCCATCTTCATCTGATAAGAAATTGGTGGTATTTATGGGCCAGGAGAAGGCTGACTTCACCATTCCAACCGATTCTGAATTATTGCTGATGGTCACGGAGGCAGAGAAATTGCCGGTGATACCCTATGAAGAAAAGGCGGTAGCCGCCAGCCTCATGGACACTACACCCGAAGGTGGGAGGATTGTTTTTGACAAGAAAAATGCCGAGCTCGG
>JAYWDP010000363.1:0-4146 GCA_043779775.1 Cyclobacteriaceae bacterium | reverse complement strand
CCCATCGCGGGTATACTCCGGTCCATCATCCAGGGTAGAGCTGTTAGTCAGTGCAGTTTCTTTCTTTGTGGCAATATCAACTGCCCAAATGTCAAATACTTTATTGCGCTGACCGGTAAAAATCAATCTTTTGTTGTCGGGGGACCATCCATGCAAATAAGAAGGACCTGATTCCTCCTGCGTAATTTTCTCCGGCTTGTCGGAACCACCCACTGGCATTATAAAAATCGTAGACTTGCCGCCCAGGTGATTGCTGAGGCCCAGCATCTTGCCGTCAAAGGTCAACACATGATCGTTGTTGTTGTCAATGACCTCTCCGGTGTTGATTTTTGAAATCGCCCCCGTTGCCAGCTCATATCGGTAAATCAGGCCTCCCGAATTGTATATTAAATATTTATTATCGGGTGTCCAGTTGGGTGCCTGGAGCGAGTTGGGGGCGCTGTATAATATTTTCCGGTGCCCGGTGGCGATATCCATGACCTCCAGATGGCTCCCGATGTAATCCTTGTAGGGCACATATCCCTTTGCAGGTGGAATAATGATCTGCACATTACTAAAAACTGCCTGTTCAACGACATCCTCAACATGTGAACAAATGAAAAGTCCTACATAGGCTTCTTCATTGATTGGCATTTCCTTGCTGGCAGTTTTATAGTTTTCACCGAACGTGGCGGCAGAGAAAGTAAAAGTATTTCCCGATCGCTCAAATTCTATTTCAGTAGGAATGTTGGACTGCACCGCCATCTGATCCGTTATCTCACCGTCGGCAAGCCTAAACTGCAGGGAAGTAAGCAAAGGCTCTCCACCATGAACGCAGGCATCCACATACCGGGAGTCGGTAGTGAGTTTGTCGCGTGCGATGATCCCGATTTTCCGGTGTCCGGCCACGCCTTTTCCAATGAATTTTACCGTGGCGCGGAAGATAAAATCACCCTTAATTTTTTTCCAGGCAAACTGGAACTGATCCTCATTAGTCCACATATTTTTACCCGCGCCTGACATCAGGTAAGTCTGGTCTTCTTTATTGTAAACGGTGGACCCCTTCAATTTGGGGTTTCCAACATCTTCATGATGGTCAAATATTCCCACAGGCTCCATCTGAGCCAGGAGGATATTGGAATTAAAAAACATGAACCATGCCACAATCCAAAGGCGGCCCGTTGTCAAATAATGTGTCAGTTTCGCATTCATAGTCTTAAGTTATTACGCAAGGTTTTGATCAATGTGGGGATTTACAGAATTTTAAGGTACTACAATTTCAGAGCCTGAGCCAACCTTTTATGTGACTTATGTATTGGGCCTGATGCCTGGTGAATTCTGTCAGGATTTTAACTACTTTGACTCCAATTAATCGCTCTGGCTAACAACTGATCGGCATGACACACTCTTCCACCGCTTTCCGCAATTCCATCGTTGCCGCCCTCGGTGGCTTCTTATTTGGCTTCGACACGGCCGTGATCTCCGGTGTTGAAAAGTCCATTCAACAACTTTGGTCTCTCAGTGATTTCGCCCATGGATTCACGGTGGCATCGGCATTAATTGGTACGGTGATTGGCTCCCTTTTAGCAGGTGCTCCTGCCGAACGCTTTGGGCGAAAAAGAGTATTACAGGCCATCGGTCTATTGTATGTGGTTACTTCTCTCGTTACCGCCCTCACTCCTTCGTGGATTCCGTTCGTGATCTTCCGGCTTCTGGGTGGCATCGGCGTGGGGGCTTCTTCAGTGGTGGGCCCGATGTATATTTCTGAAATTTCACCCGCACATTCCCGCGGACGCATGGTAGCCCTTTTCCAATTCAATGTAGTGAGCGGAATTCTTATTGCCTTTGTCTCCAATTATCTTCTTAGCGGTATCAGCGAAGATTCCTGGCGCTGGATGCTGGGCATACAGGCGGTACCTTCCCTCCTCTTTTTTAGTTTGGTATTTCTTGTGCCCGAAAGTCCACGCTGGCTAATGAAGCAAAAACGAGAAGACGAGGCGAAAGCGATCCTGGAACAAATCGGGGAAAACGAAGTCCTTCCGGCAATGAATCAAATTCGCGAATCCCTGCAAAGCGAACAAGGCGGGGAAAAGGAAAATCTCTTTTCAGGCAAGTATTCAAAACCTATTACCTATGCGGTCGGGCTGGCCATGTTCAATCAACTTTCAGGTATCAATGCTGTTATGTATTATGCCCCCCGGATTTTTGAAATGACGGGGTTGGCGAAGGACACCGCCTTGCTCCAGGCCATTTCCATCGGTGTCACCAACATGATTTTTACTCTTCTGGCCATCTCCGTGATCGATAAATTCGGACGGCGCACTTTACTAATTACAGGATCTTTTGGCATGATTCTGTTTTTGGGTCTGGTGGCTTATGCCTTCTTCACCGGCGACTTTGGCGGGTATCTTGTGATGTTCTATCTCGTTGGTTTTATTGCCTTCTTTGCTTTCTCCCAGGGGGCAGTGATTTGGGTTTTTATCTCCGAAATTTTTCCCAATAAAGTAAGGGCGCAGGGACAAACCCTCGGCAGCTTTACCCATTGGATCATGGCAGCCGCCATCTCCTGGACCTTCCCGATTTTTGCAGAGTCTTCACCTTTGGGAGGGGCGCTGGCATTCACGTTCTTTAGTCTGATGATGTTACTCCACTTATTCTTTGCCTGGAAAATATTGCCTGAAACCAAAGGACAGACCCTCGAGGGAATCCAACGGTCCCTGGGCATTCATTAATTGCAATCACTAAATC
Organism: Cyclobacteriaceae bacterium; assembly: GCA_043779775.1. GTDB lineage: Bacteria > Bacteroidota > Bacteroidia > Cytophagales > Cyclobacteriaceae > ELB16-189. The sequence continues at coordinate 1,419 of JAYWDP010000363.1, read as the reverse complement.
ACCAAATGATCAAATCACCAAATGAAATGAACTGGTACGAAGTAAAAAACATTGATACTGTCGATTCCCCGGCCCTCTTGATTTATCCTGAGCGGATTGAGCATAATATCAACACCATGATCGGAACGGTGAGTGGGCATCCCGAACGGCTCGTGCCTCATGTGAAGACCCACAAAATGAAGGAAGTGGTTCAAATGCAAATGAAGGCCGGCATCGTTCGTTTTAAATGTGCCACCATTTCCGAATTGGAAATGTGCCTTGAAGCAGGTGCGCAATTTGTACTGATGGCTTATTCTCTGATAGGCCCAAAAATTGATCGTTTCATTACATTAATGAACAAGTATCCAAACGCAACAATCGCCTCGCTGGTCGACAATATAGATACTTCACAAAACCTGGCCAAAACGTTTGCACGTCAAAATCTCGTTGCCAATGTATATTTTGATGTTAACAATGGACAAGACAGAACCGGTCACCCGTTGGATGAAAATGTCTTTCATGACTTTGTTGCAATTTCTGAAATCAGAAATCTGAAACTCCTCGGAATTCATGTTTACGACGGCCATATCCGTGACGCTTCGTTTGCCGAACGAAAAAATCACAGCGATCAGAATTTTCAACCTGTTTACAATCTACTTCAACAAATGGAAACTGCCGGCCTTCCAACACCGGAAGTCATTACCTGCGGTTCTCCCTCGTTCAGTTCCGCGGCACAAAGACCGAATGTGTATTGTAGTCCGGGCACCACCTTGTTGTGGGACTGGGGATATTCAAGCCTGGTGCCTGAAGTTGATGCTCAATATGCGGCGGTGTTGCTGACACGGGTGATTTCAAAACCTCGGGAAGGAATTGTCACTACAGACCTGGGTCATAAGTCGGTCGGCGCCGAAAACAACATAGACAAAAGGATCCGGTTCCTGAACCTCCCCGATGCCGAACCGATCGGACAAAGTGAAGAACACCTCGTGCTAAAAGTAAAAGACTGGAAGGCAGTCAATGTGGGAGATGTATTGTATGGCATACCTTTTCACGTTTGTCCTTCTGTGGCGCTTTATGACGAGGCCCAGGTGATCCGCAACAATGAAAAAGTAGAAACCTGGAATGTCATAGCCCGAAAAAGAAAAATTACTGTTTAGCGGGCGGTGCCGGACTGATCATGATGTGCGCACGATGGGTACCTGGGTCCATGATCCATGGCATTCCAGGAGCGCTGGGTTTCAATGGCAAGCCTGTGCTTTCTGCAGTTGCATAGGGAATGTATATTACAGAACGGAGGTAGTTGTTTTTGGTAATTCCGGTAGCAGGATCCCATTCATCAGCTGTATAAACAAATAAAGTGGTCGGGTGCTTGGGCATCATCAGTTTGCCGGATTTTACTTCGGCCTCCCGGATGTCAAATATTTCCTGAAAAGATTTTCC
>JAYWDP010000362.1:0-4146 GCA_043779775.1 Cyclobacteriaceae bacterium | reverse complement strand
TGAGGGCGGTCATGCTAAAAAGATTTGTTTCGAAGAGCTGTCTATATTCTTCTTCGGTGTACTCGACAAATTTTTTCCGGATGTTGGTTCCCACATTGTTGACCAGCACATCCAGTTTGCCCCAGTTCTCATTTACTTTTTTCAGCAGAAGCTGTCGGAAGGCTGGCTCCGTCACATCGCCATCAAGACGAAAGAGACGGGCACTGTTGCGCAATTTATTTTCAATGGATTTAGTACTTCGGGCTACCACCAGCACCTCGGCACCCAAATCAAGAAATTCTCTTACAATGGCCAGGCCAATGCCTTTGGTGCCGCCGGTGACGACGGCTTTCTTCCCTTCCAGTGACCAGTGGCTCATAGTTTAATCTTAAGTTGAATGGAATACACGGATTTTAATCGCTAAGAAGCCAAATTAAGCAATGCCGGTGTAAACGCAAACCGGTAGTAAAAGTGTAAATTTCTACCAGCAAAGAATCATGGAGTCACTCGGAGAAAGGATAATAAAATTCAACCGCCACCGGCATGCGCCGACCCTTTTATTGAAATACAAGGCGATGGCCGCCAATGAGTTTAGCTTCTTCAGGGCCACCTGTCATTTATTTTATGAGGATTTATGCAAGCATCTTATCTTAAAACAAGGACCATCGGTCTGGGTGTGCGGGGATTTGCATTTGGAAAACTTTGGCAGTTATCGTGCCGCCAATGGATTGGTGTATTTTGATATCAACGATTTTGACGAAGCAGCATTGACTCATGTGTCCTGGGAACTGGTTCGTTTCCTCAGCAGCATCGGTATGGCATCCGACCTTTGGAGATATTCCATGACTGAAGCAAATGGCTTGATGGAACTCAGCCTGCAGGCTTATGCAAAACTGTTAGCAGGGGGTAAGGCTTATGCCATCCAGGAGGAGGCGAGTCCGCCCCTGATCGTTGAGTTTTTTGAGATGGCTGAACAGGAGAAGGAAAAAAAGATGGTTGGGTCGCGGATGGATAAGAGGCAGGAAGAACTGAAAATTATTTCCGGTAAAACTCTGCCCCTGGAAGAAAAGACAAAGCAAATGATCATGCAAACGGTCAATGAATTTCTGAAAGTGAATTATGGTTTCCTGGAGGTGAGAGATGTTGCTTTTCGCATCGCGGGCACCGGCAGCCTGGGGGTGAAGCGGTATGCTTTGCTTACCTATGACAGCCGAAAGGATAAATGGCGTCTGCTGGACATTAAAGAATCCTGTCCATCATCATTGGCGCCTTACCTGGAAGTAAAACAGCCATATTGGAATAGCGATGCAGACCGGATATTGATGGTGCAGAGCATGATGCAATATGCCCTTCCTCGTTTCATGACTACTTTGACGATTGAAGGAGCGCCGTATGTATTAAAGCAATTGCAGCCCAGCAGTCAGAAAATTGATCATACACTGTGCCATAAGAAAATGAAGAATGTTGAGACCGTAATGACGACCATGGCCGAAGCGTTGGCATCTGCACAACTCCGCAGTGCGTCGCGGAAGGGTTCCGCCAGTGTGGAAGAGATGATGGCGTTTGCTGCGGAACCCGCCTGGCAGGCAGACCTGGTGAAGGTGGCGATGGATTATACGACTGTCATGAAGAATTATTATGTGGAATATGCTGCACTTTATAAAAGTGGGAAGATGGGGTGAGTTCAGCGTTCTGAGTTCACACAGTAATACTGAATACCGATTACCGATTACTGAATACTGATTACTGAATACCGATTACTGACCCAACTACATCTGGTAATCCTGATTCAGCACTAATAAAACATAATTCTTCTCAATCGGAAGATACCCCTGTTCATAACAATAATAATATACGACGCCATCGCGGGTTTTATAAGTACCCGTATGATACCGGAAATCGAAACCCCTTTCCTTGAGCCACCGCGCCGGTACTTTGATTTTGCCTCCCGGATTCAGTTCGTCCAGGATTCGCCTGTTTTTGCGCAAGGCATTGTTGATATTCCTCACATAGCTGTTTACATCGCTGTGGAGCCGATTGTAATAGGTACTGCGGCATTGATCCGAACAGAATTTCTTGTCAATTCTGCCGGCGATCGGCATTTCGCACTCAACACATTTTTTCTCGGTCATGGGATGAAAATAGATAGTTCCCCAGTGATGCCAAAGGAATGGATCACAAGAAAACCTGATGATTTATTCGTTAGCAAACGGATAGATACGTAAGTAAACGTTTAAAGAACGATTCCCTGCATTCAACGGATTCACTTTTGTCGTGGTGATCGCAAGGTAGCGACGCCGTAAACCAAATTTTCACAATTTAAATTTTACCATTATGAACAGTTTAAGAAACAGTGTACAGCTGATCGGCAACCTCGGAAAAGATCCGGAGGTAAAAGTTTTTGACAAGTCCAAAAAGGCATCATTCTCTATTGCCACCACCGACCAGTACAAGAATGCAAAAGGGGAAGCCGTAAAGGATACCCAATGGCATAACGTTGTCATCTGGGGAAAGCTCGCGGATGTGGCAGAAAAGTACCTGAAGAAAGGAAGTCAGGTGGCCGTGGAAGGCAAGCTGGTGCACCGTGCTTATGAGACGGGCAAAGGGGAAAAGAAATTCTACACGGAAGTCAATGTAAATGATATGATGATGCTGGGGAGCAAGCCTCAGTAACCGGATAAACTATAATTGCCAAGCGTAAATGGTGCAGTGGAGAAATTCCTGCACCATTTTTTATTTTTAACTACATAATTGGAAATTAAATGCAAGGTCACTACGAACACTCAGGGGCACGACGATCACGAAGGGAAATATTTAGAGAACGTTGTGTTCTTTGTGGCCTTATTAAATTTTACAAATGTGGAATTAATTTTTCTTCCTTGAATCTTCTGTTTCCAGATTCCTCATCTCCACTTTCCGAAAATCAATGGGCTGCCCTTCACTCTGCAAGGCAATAAATCCTGACTTCAATGCTTTCCCTTCCTGCCACAAGGCGCTGTCATATCCTTGCACAACACCTCCGCCCATCGTGGGCTTGCTGTATTGCAACACCGTATCGCCATTGATGATATGGGTGATCAGGGAATCCCCCAGGACAATAAGTTCGGCACGCACCCATTCATCTTTTTCGTAAGTTTTGGAAGTTGAATTCAGGCAATGGCCATCGTACTTCTGTCCCTGGTAGACGATCTCCGTTCCGGGTGAGCACATGTTGCCCGTCGGTCGGGGCTTGCCGTCTCCGAGGCCGGCGAGAAGCTGCATCTCAATGGAGATAGGCCAGTTCTGATCTTTTAACATACTACGCGGATCCTGTGAATGAAACATGACACCGCTGTTGAGCAACGTGTAATCTGGAGCCCCCTTTTGCAATTCTCCAAAGAAGCGATATTCAACCACCAAATGAAAACGCGAATACGGTTGATCATAATAAAGGTGTGCAAACTGGTCATTGTAATCGCTATACTGATCGTACCGGACTTTAATCATTCCGTCTTCGACACGGAAAGTGTTACCGAAGTTTACACCGACATCATGGTGATTCACTTTAACCGTCCAGCCGGTAAGGTCATGGCCATTGAATAATTGTACATAATCTTTTTCAGAAGTTTCTTTGGAATGGGTGCAAGCAATAAGGACCAGGATTATTGTGAGTTTAAGTTGTTTCATTTTTTTTGAAGGATAGGGAGAAACGGACGACAATCTAAGGTAAGATACGAGGAATAGAGGGTCACACAAAAACGTAAAGAAATAGCAAGGAGTTAGCGATCCGTAAGCCAATGGAATTTACAAAATACATTTCCCGCAGATCAAATACACGCAGATTTTCGCAGAATTGATCAGCGAGAATCCGTGTATTCAATCTACGTTAATTCTATCTAACAAATTCATTCGGCGATCCACTGCTTTGTGGTCGTTGTGCCTTCTTAGTGCTCTTGGTGTCCCTTTATTTCTCTTTTAAATTGAAGAATAGTAAGGTCACAACGGACACTAAGAACCACAACGAACACGAAGAATTCCGGTTTTTGTCTTAAGGCTATCTGAATCCTTCGCTCAATCTGACTAGTCAATTAAAGTTAGCAATATTGTTTTACCCAAAGGGTCTTAGAATCTGCGGGAAAAATCCCCAGACTAGCCAAGGATTGCAGCTTGCAATGAAACCGCGACCCA
>JAYWDP010000361.1:0-11495 GCA_043779775.1 Cyclobacteriaceae bacterium | reverse complement strand
CACTGATTTTCTCTGAAGCCTTGAGGTGACTAAGGGCCATGTCGAATTGACCAAGCTCCATGAAAACCACGCCGATATTATGCAACGCGATGGCCATTACAAGTGAATCACCACCCGTTGGAATTTTATTGTGATTTTTAGCGACCTTAAAGCTTTGGGTCAAATAGAAATAGCCGTCCTCATACTCACCAAGATCGGTATAATCTCTCCCCACGTCCATTAAGGCCCTGCTCAAGTTGGAACTATCTTTATTTTCTACATAGAGCTTTACAATCTGTTGATGATATTTTAAGGCATTGGAATAGTCGCCCTCCATGTTTTCAAGAAAGCCAAGGCGGAAATTAAGTTCTCCATATACTTTATACGAGTTCATCCGCTCAGCTACAGTAACAGCTTCTTCGGCGTATTTACGGCATTTAGAATAGTCGTAAAACTCTGACTCTCTGGAAAGGCTCATCAGAATCCTGAATCGCACTGAGTCATCTTGTGCTGTTTCAAGTTTATTTTTCAGACTGTCCAGTGCCTTTTGACCAAACGCCGACAGTCCCGGAAGCAATAAAATATATAGAAAAATCAGTCCTTTTGAAATCATATTATCCTCTGTTTCCAAGTCTAGATCCAATCATATGCAAAGAAATGAAGCCCATTATCCGATATCAGTGTTATTGTGCCAAAATGGTAGTTATTCAACTTGTACAAAGTTGACCCGCAAATCATTACCAAAATGTACAAAAATGAATAAAATCCTACATGAATAGGGGTTTATTCAATTCCAAAGGGGGTGTTTTTCCAAATGAACAGATTCCCGGAAGAATAACTTTGTGGAAGCTTCGAATGAATCGGTAAAGTCAGATACCAGAAAGTGGTCTTGCCCGCTGGCTTGTTGGCTTAGTAACTCTCGTGAATTCAGATGCTCGAAAAGTGCTTGGGCTACTACCTCAGAAGAATCCAGCACATCAACCTGATGGTTGTACAAAGTATTGATCTCTTTTTTGATCAATGGGTAATGCGTACATCCCAGAATCAATGCCTGGATGGTTTGTAAAATCGGATCTTTGAGATAGACATCAATAATATCATGACTGATTTTATTATTAAAGAACCCCTCTTCAATCATAGGCACTAGCAGGGGTGTTGATAGTGAATTGAGTGTAATACCTCGTTTCAGGGCATCAATCTTTTTAGCATATATTCCGGATTGCACCGTTCTCTTAGTTCCAATTAATCCAATGGTACAAGAGTGATAATTTTTCCCCACCCAATTTACCATGGGGTCAATGACGTTTATTACCTTCACGTCATTCCGCACATATTCCCTTAGGAGCTCGTAAGCGGATGAACTAGCGGAATTGCAGGCAATGACGATTACTTTACAATTTTTCTTTAACAGCACATCGGCAATTTTTATTGAATAAGCTTGAATTGCGGCTTCCGATTTATCGCCATAGGGCAGGTGGGCCGTATCGCCAAAATATATGAGGCTTTCATTCGGCATCATTTTTTTAATGGCACGGGCTACCGTGAGGCCTCCAATGCCACTATCAAATATTCCTATCGGTTGATCTTTATGAATGTTGCCCATACGCTCTGCGGAGATTAAAAAAGTCCTTCGTACTTCTAAATATGAATTTTGTAATATTGTGATCAAACATAATCTGTAATTGTATGGCATACAACCTTCTTCGTGGTAAACGCGGTATCATCTTTGGACCCCTCGATGAAAACTCCATTGCCTGGAAAACGGCATTGAAAGTCAAAGAGGAAGGAGGCCAGTTTACCCTGACCAACGCACCCATTGCCATGCGTATGGGGAAAATCAAGGAACTCGCGGAAACATGCAAGGCGGAAATTATTCCGGCCGACGCAACGCTGGAGACAGACCTCTACAATCTTTTTACAAAATCCATGGAGGTTTTGGGTGGCAAGCTGGACTTTGTTCTTCACTCCATTGGGATGAGCCCCAACGTTCGCAAGGACAGATCCTATGGCGATTTGAATTACGATTGGTATTTAAAGACTCTGGACATTTCCGGAATTTCCTTTCATAAAGTATTGCAGACTGCCGAGAAAACTGATGCCATGAATGAATGGGGTTCTATCCTTGCACTCACCTACATTGCTTCTCAAAGAACTTTTCCTGATTATTCTGATATGGCACAAGCAAAAGCTGTACTGGAGTCCATCGCACGAAGCTATGGGTACCGGTTTGGAAAACTAAAGAAGGTGCGGGTGAACACAATCTCACAATCGCCCACCTTCACAACCGCGGGTGCTGGCATTTCAGGCTTTGATGTATTTTTTGAATATGCCAAAATGATGTCCCCACTGGGTAATGCTTCCGGTGAAGATTGCGCCAATTTCATTACCCTCATGTTTTCAGACTTGAGTCGCATGGTGACCATGCAAAACCTGATGCATGATGGGGGCTTTTCAACCACCGGGATCACAGAGGACTTGATTGAAAGATTAAAGAAATAGTTGCTGGTAGTAAGAAGTTAGAGGTTAGAGGTTGGAAGTTTAAGGTTAGAGGATTGAAATTTGAAGCCTGAAACCATAAACCTGTTGAACAAAAACTTAGCTCTTTAACATACAGCAGACTCACTCCACACCCTTCTCATGGTCACCTTCCCTCCCTGCAAAATAAACCTGGGCCTTCAAGTGCTTTCGAAGCAACCGGATGGCTATCACACTATTTCTACTTGTTTTTATCCGCTCCCCTGGACAGATGTATTGGAAATTTTGCCCTCCGATTCCATGGCTTTTACGCAAACAGGAATTGTGATCCCGGGGAGGCCTGAAGATAATCTGTGCATGAAGGCCTATCACCTGGTAAAGCAGAATTTTAATTTGGCACCGGTTCAGATTCATTTACATAAGATCATCCCTGCGGGCGCGGGATTAGGCGGCGGATCTTCTGATGGAGCCCATACAGTCAGACTGTTGAATATAATTTTTTCACTAGGCTTATTACAAGAGCAGCTTATGCAATATGCTTCCCGACTTGGTAGTGACTGTTCATTTTTTATTCAGGATGGTCCCATGACAGGCAAGGGCCGAGGCAATATACTGGAGCCTGTGCCCGTGACATTACGTGGATTTTATCTGCGACTTTTCAAACCTGAGATACATATCTCAACGGCAGAAGCATATGCCAATGTAGACCCTCAACTGGCAAGTACCGATCTGCAAAAGATTATAGAGAAACCTGTCCATTTATGGAAAGATGAATTAAGAAACGATTTTGAAGCTTACGTATTTAAAAAATTCCCACTCATTCAGCAGTTAAAAAATGAATTGTATGAAGCCGGCGCTGTGTATGCCAGCATGAGCGGCTCAGGATCTTCTGTTTTTGGAATTTTTAGAAATGACGGGAACGGGGCAATCTTTTCTATGAAAGAGAGCTGGTCGGGGTGGTTGTAAATTTTCTCTTCATCGCCGGGTAGAGAAAGACGACGCACATGATGACTATCGTGCCGGCATAAAAATTTAGATTCATACGTTCTTCATCACCAAACACGATTACTGCCATGAGAATGCCATACACGGGCTCCAGGGTCAGCGTAAGCTGGAAAAAGAAGACACTGATTTTTTTCATAAGCTCCACGGCGGTTGAATACGCATAGACAGAACAGAGCCAAGCTAATAGTGCAATGTAAATCCAGTCGATGGACGTGGGAAGGAGCCGTAGTTGATTGCCATCGGCCCATTGTTGTTGATAGATGGGCAGGAAGAGTGCTATGAAAAGGAAGGCACCTGCCATCTCATAAAATGTGATTGTAAAAGAATCAATCCTTTTCACCAGTTGGGAATTGATGATACTGAAGATTGCACAGGTCAGGCCGGATAATACGCCAAGGATCAATCCCATCGAATAGCTAAAGTCCGAAGAGAAAATGATGTATAACCCGGCAAGAACGGTGAGACCAAACACTACGTCGATTCGGCGGACCGGATATTTTTTTACCATCGGCTCCAGAATGGCCGTCCATAAGCTGGCCGTCGCAAAGCCGACCAGGCTTACCGATACGTTGGATATACGGGCTGAAATAAAAAAACTTAGCCAGTGTACGGCGACAATGAAGCCGGTGATTGTAATTTTTACCAGATCGCCTGAAGAGACTTTAAAAGATCCCCGGACAATAAAAAGTAAGACTGCCATTCCGATCGCAGCAAGCAGCGTGCGGTAAAAGACCATCTCAACAGCCGGAATAGAGACTAGCTTGCCCAAAATGCCGGTAAATCCGAAAAGAAGGACTACAAAGTGAAGCTTGACATAGTCAGATTTTGAATGCATCACCGCGGCGTGAAGTAATATAAGACTCCGGAAATAATAGTGAACACGACATTGGGTATCCACGCGGCGAGGAGCGGGTGGAGTTCACCGGCTTCCGCAAAGGTTCGCGAAAGCATGAAGAATAATATGAAGATAAAGGCAAGTACAAACCCCAATGCAATCTGCAGCCCAGTACCTCCCCGGCTCTTGCGGGATGAGACAATCACCCCCATGAAAACAAGGACGAACGTACTGAAGGGAGAAGCGTACCGGATTTGTTTCTCTACTTCATACGCCTGAACGCCAGTTGCCCCCCTGAATTTCAACTTGGTGATGTGTTCCTTAAGTTCGGGAATGGTCATGCCGTCATAGCTTCGTTCCTGTGCTTCAAAATCTTTGGGTGCGATGGCAAGCACAGTATCCAGGGATTCACCACTTTCCTCTAACTTGGATAAGTCGCCCGGCCGGGTAGACGTAAAAATCTGACTTACTTGTTTAATTTTCCAATAACGAAGGGTCCATTTTTTCTTTACAGAATCCCATTGGATGTTGTCGGCAGTAAGTTTTTCTACCAGTTCATTTTGATTAAAGCGTTCGAGACTGAACTGATATCCCATATTCGTTATGTTATTATAATTCTGAATGAACAGATAAACGTTGGGGGCCACCTGCAAGTGAATATTCCGGGCTTCAAAATAGTATCGGTTGTTGAAATATTGAAGTTCAAAAGCCAGGCGTGATTTGGTTGCCTTGGGGATGACCCAGCCGTTCAGCCCAAAACTGATGGAGCCTATCACCACAGAGGCCAGAATATAGGGCAACATCAGACGCCGGAAGCTGACACCGCTGCTCAGGATGGCAATGATCTCAGTATGGCCCGCCATTCGTGAAGTGACATAAATGATGGCAATGAAAACCGTAATGGGTGTAATGAGACCCATCACCCAGGGTAAGAAGTCAAGGTAGTAGCCCAGAATCATTTGTGAATCAAGATGATTTTTGGCAAACTTGTCCATCTTCTCCGTAATGTCGATCACCGTGATGACGGCCATGAGAATCAACACGACGAAGAAAAAAGTTGAGAGGATTTGTTTGAGAATATAGCGATCGATTATTTTCATTTATCGGCTCAATAAAAATCAACGTTCTTTAGTTTTGGATGACGCCTTCAGTTTGCGTAGAGGCCCCATTCCTTTTTTATAACCTATGCGATACTACTTTTACCATCCTGGCTTTCCACTCCTTGAAGGTACCCGCTTCAATTTTCAGTCTTGCCTGCTTAACGAGCCAAAGATAGAAGGTCAGGTTGTGGATAGAAGCAATTTGCGCGCCTAAAATTTCCTTGCTGATGATCAGGTGCCGGAGATAGGCTTTTGAATAGAAATTGCTACCATAGGCTTCCAGACCCGGGTCGAGGGGTGATAAATCATCCTTCCATTTTTCATTGCGGATATTAATAATTCCCTGAGTGGTGAAGAGCATGCCATTGCGTGCGTTGCGGGTGGGCATTACACAGTCAAACATATCAATGCCCAGTGCGATGGATTCCAGAATATTTTCCGGTGTTCCTACGCCCATCAGGTATCGAGGTTTGTCTTCCGGTAAGATGCTGCATACCAGCTCTGTCATAGCATACATTTCTTCATGAGGTTCTCCAACCGAAAGCCCGCCGATGGCATTGCCGGGTTGGTTCTGCATGGCGATGAACTCGGCAGATTCTTTTCTGAGATCGGGGTACACACTTCCCTGAACAATGGGAAATAGCGTCTGCTCGTAGCCGTAAAGTGGCGCTGTATTATGAAATTGCTTTATGCATCGCCCGAGCCATTCGTGTGTGATTTTCAGTGATTTTTTTGCGTAGCTATATTCACAAGGGTAGGGCGTACATTCATCAAAGGCCATGATGATATCAGCGCCTATTTTTCTTTGAATATCCATGACGCCCTCAGGACTAAAAAAATGTTTGGATCCGTCGATATGGGATTTGAAAGTCACCCCTTCGCTATTGATCTTCCTGTTTTCCGAAAGAGAATAGACCTGATAGCCTCCGCTGTCGGTAAGCATCGGGCGTGACCAACCGTTGAACTTGTGCAGCCCGCCGGCCTTTGCAAGGACATCCAGTCCGGGGCGGAGGTAAAGATGGTAGGTATTGCCAAGAATTATTTTGGCGTCAATGTCTTGTTCCAGCTCGCGCTGATGGACGGCCTTAACTGACCCCGCCGTGCCCACGGGCATAAAAATAGGTGTCGGTATTTCTCCATGATCGGTAGTAATCGCCCCGACCCGCGCACGGGAATTATTATCTTTTGACAGGATTTTAAATTGCATGCAGGGGTAAAGATAAGAAGTACAGGGTCCAAAATTTAATGTTCAAAGTTTATCCTCGCATCGAACCTTGAACTTTAAACCTCAAACCTTATCCATTAAACCTATATCTTTGCCGCTCCTTAACACGCTATTGTTTTGTTCTTCATTCTCCAACTTATTGCCTGGACCCTTCTTGGAATACAAATTGTATACCTGATTGTGTTTTTAGTTGCCTTTGCGCGAAAGCGGGTAAAGCCGGAAAGTAACACGCCGCCGGTTTCGATCATAGTTTGTACCCATGATGAAGAGAAAAATATTCGGGAATTGCTACCTATATTATTACAGCAGGATTATCCGGAAATGGAAGTGATCATCGTGGAGGATCGCTCCAATGATGGAACTTACGATTATCTTCTGGACGCCACAAAAAAAGACCCGCGACTGAAAATGGTAAGGGTTCAGCATCTGCCTGGACATATTAATGGAAAGAAATTTGCGCTGACGCTGGGTATCAAAGCGGCTACGCATGAATGGGTCGTCCTTACCGATGCTGATTGCCGCCCTGAAAGTAACCAGTGGGTGAGGACCATGGCTTCCTGTTTTCAAAATGAAAAGCAAATCGTAGTCGGATATTCACCTTTCATAAAAGCAAAGGGCCATCTCAATGCTTTTATCCGATTCGAATCGCTCCTCACCGGCATTCAATTTATCGGATGGGCGTTGCTGGGCCGTCCTTACATGGGTGTAGGAAGGAATCTGGCATATCGCAAAGCACTTTTTCTGGAACATAAGGGTTTTAATAATTACCTCAGTGTAACGGGGGGTGATGATGATTTGTTTGTGAATGAACATGCTACAAAATCCAACACGGCAGTGAACATCACGAAGGGCTCACTGGTACGATCCTTGCCAAAAAAGACCTGGAGGGAATTTTTCTATCAGAAACTCCGCCACCTTTCCGCCGGTAAGCGATACCGGATTTCCGATAAACTAATGCTGGGACTTTTTTCTTTAACCTGGGTCTTGAGTTGGATTTTTGTGCTGCCAGTGCTGATCATTGTGCCGCTTGAAACATTCTTATGGAGCGGCTTTCTTTTGCGCGAACTTTTGTTGATCAGTGTGGTCCACCGGGCGTCACGGACATTGGGTGACCCCTTTGAGTCCTGGGAAACACCACTTTTAGATTTTAATTATGCCATTTACTATCTTGGAACGGGCCTTGCGGCTTGGGTATCCAAACGAGTGCGATGGAAGATTTAGAAAACAGGTTTTCATCTAAGGCGCTGGAAGATTTCCAGCTGATTGACCGTGCGGTGGGCGGTGACGACAAGGCTTTTGCCAAATTGTTGCAACGTTATAAACGACCTGTTTACCATACGATTTTGAAAATGGTGCGTAATGTGGACGATGCCGAGGACCTGATGATCGAATCGTTTGCCAAAGCGTTCAAAAGCCTTCACCGGTTCAAAAAGGATTTTACCTTCAGCACATGGCTATTCCGTATCGCTACGAACAACACCATCGACTTTATTCGCAAGAAAAAAATTAACACCTTAAGTATTGAGAACACCTACACCGATGATGATGGCCAATCCGTATCCCTGGATGTGAAAGACCTCAACCCCGATCCGCAAGAGGAGGCCATCAAAGCACAAAAGGAAGAGTTAATTCAGGTGTTTGTGGGCATGCTGCCAGCCAAATATCAAAAGCTCGTACGGCTAAGGTATTTTCATGAATTGTCATATGAGGAAATTGCCAAGGAGCTTGATGCCCCTCTCGGCACCGTCAAGGCTCAACTGCACCGCGCGCGCGAACTGTTGTATGACCTCGTGAAAAATAAAAAAGAGCATATCTAAGAAGGCTCTCACAAAGGTTTATAGTAGACCGGTTCAACATCATTTGCCGGACTTACCTTGCTTAGTTCGCTGAATGTGACGAGTGAGTATTTGCTCATTGGTTTTTGCGAAAATGCAACGCCAGTAAAAAATATGCAGACAAAAAATCCAGCAACCGTTTTCAAAGAAGTGAGTTTATATTTTTAAGGTATTGATAAGAACTTTGGTGCCTTGCGGTGGTTTGTTCCAGACTCATACGCATAGGCAATCTCCAACAAGACCGGCTCGCTCCAGGCCTTGCCGAAAAATGAAATACCCACAGGCAGTTCATCGACAAATCCCATGGGGACCGTAATGCTGGGATATCCTGCAATGGCGGCTGGTGAGGAACTGCCCAGCAGAAAGTGATCTCCATTTACCAAATCGGTTTTCCATGCTGGACTGCCGGTGGGGGCAATGATGGCATCCAGGTGATTTTCATTCATGACACGGTCAATGCCATCTTCGCGCATTCCTTTTAGCATTCCACTCAAGGCATCTTTATACTCCTGCGATTCAAGGCCTCCCTTTTCCTGTGCCATCTCCAGAGTCTTTTGATCATAATACCTCAGCTCAATTGAATCAGATTTATTAAAGGCGATTAACTCCTCGAGACTTTTCACCGGCGCCCCTGGACCCAGGGACTTAAAATATTTGTTGAGACCATCTTTAAATTCAAATAACAGCACCATAAAAGACAAGTCTCCGACATTGGCTTTTGATATTTCATCAATTTTAATGATTTCAGCACCTTGACTTTTCAAATACTCAACCGCCTGGTCCATCAGTTTATCAACTTTATAATGCCTTCCAGAGGTCCTCGTATACAGGCCTATTCTTTTACCTTTTAAGCCATCCACTTTCAGAAAGGGGGTGTAATCAGTATAGGATTTCCGGGTACTGTCCAAGGTTTTGCTGTCGGATGTGTCGCGGGCGGTGAGGAGACCAAGGCAAATGGCTGCGTCCCTAACGGTGCGGGCCATGGGGCCAGGGGTGTCCTGGGTGAAAGAAATTGGGATGATTCCGGACCGGCTTAATAAACCAACCGTAGGTTTTATTCCAACGATTCCGTTATTGTTGGAGGGACAGACAATGGAGCCGTTGGTTTCTGTTCCAATACTTAAAATGCAAAGATTAGCAGACACGGAAGCACCGGATCCAGCACTGGAACCACAGGGATTCCGGCTCAGTACATATGGGTTTTTTGTTTGCCCCCCGACTCCGCTCCAGCCGCTCGAAGATAAATTACCGCGGAAGTTGGCCCACTCGCTTAAGTTTGCCTTACCAATAATTACCGCGCCGGCATCCTTCAGTTGTTTGGCTATCCAACTGTCTTGCAAAGGATGTGAGCCTATGAGCGCGCGTGAGCCAGCGGTTGTAGACATCTGATCGTGGGTATCGATGTTATCTTTCAGAATGACGGGTATGCCATGCATCGGCCCCCGAATTTTTCCTTCTTTCAATTCCTTATCCAATGCATCAGCTATGGTTAAGGCATCCGGGTTGAGTTGAAGTATAGAATTGAGTTGTGGACCATTTTTGTCGATTGCTTCAATCCTTTTCAGATAACTTTGGACCACGTCCCGGATCGTAAAATCACCATTGTGATATCCTTGCTGGATAAAGGTAATGTCCGCTTCTTCAAATCGGAATTTCTGATTGGCGGAAGGCTGGCAGGCCCCAAAGCCCAGAAGAAAAATAAAAACTGAAGAGATGGCGATGTGATTCGGAAGTTGTCGCTTCATTTTTTGATCGATTGTATTTTTTTATTCATGGACCGACGAAGAAAAAATTATTGAATTTGGGATTTAACATTTCTTATATTAGAAACATTGAATCCAAGCTGGAGCATAAAGGTACTCGTATTGGCGGTACTGGTTTGATAGGTTATGAAACCGTTGCTGTCCACGACGATGGAATTACGGACTACATATTTTATATCATCCCCCCACATGTACAGCAGCCGCAGGGTAAATCCTACGAAGTCCGCTTTTTTCGAATTGATATAAAAGCCTGCACCAATTCCATAGTTAAGACCTGTGTTATTGACACGGTTGAGTACCTCAGGCTGATTGGTATTGAGTATTACGTTGCTCAGGTCTTTATCAATTTTGGTGATGGTGTTTAATATTTTAATGCCCAGCAGTCCATCAAGAAAAGGTGTAAAACCTGTGTGGTGATGGGTTGGACGGAGTCTGAGTTGTCCATTCCATGTAATAACATTGTAAGTTGTTTTGAGGGCCGGGAAAGTAGCCGTTCCAGGGGTCTTATCAACTCCATAATTAAAATATCCGAAATCGATACCCAGCAGAAGAGGTGATAGACTTTTCGCACCGAAGGGGCTCAGGACCAAACCGGCACTTACGCCAACGCCGAGGTTATCAATCGAATTGTTAATCACTTTTCTAAACTCCTCAGAAGGCAAAGCCACCTGCCCGGTAACATAGAAATGAAGCGTTTCTGAAGCCACGGAATCTGCAGGCTGTGCATAAACGTTTGAGTTAATCATAACGAGACAAATGAATGCCGAAGCCGTACAACTCATTTTCGACATATGATATTAGATTTAGTTTGATCACGAGTAAGCAAACCTATTTTCCTGATGAATGCACTGTTGGCAATCATTCACTTTCCATACTTCAAGAGAAGTTGAACCGTTGAATGAAGGTAATGGAAAAAAACAACGCTTTTCAGCAGCCTCAGAAAACTTCTCCGAGATTTACAAAAAAACCCTGGGAGCCCCCGGCTCCAAAGCCATAGTCAATGGCTACATTGGTTTTTGAATTTTTATTGAATTTGAACCGGGCACCAAATCCTGCCGCAGGCGAGATGACTTCAAATTTATTGGTAATCAGTTCAGAAAAACTCTCAGCATTTGCAAAGACAACTCCGCCAAACAGTCCATTGCGACTGACTTTAAATCGGTATTCTGTTTCGAGGTACAGCATATTTTTTCCTCGGAAGCGCCCCTGGATATAGCCGCGTCCTGAATTGTTATAGGGGTCCCAGCCGGTACTTGGCAGGTCCAGGTAAGGTGGATT
>JAYWDP010000360.1:0-4158 GCA_043779775.1 Cyclobacteriaceae bacterium | reverse complement strand
TGCTAAGGCCTCCCATGTACCGCAGATCAGCATACAGAAAATCTTTTCCCCACTTGTATTTCACTCCTCCTCCAATCAACCAGGAACGGTTAAGCTGATTCTGTTGATAGATCACCGATTCGCTGGGGCCGGTGGCCACAACCTGCGATCCAGCTGGCTTGTTATCGGTATAGATAAATTCATTTTTAGAAGAAATTAAATAATTAAATGCATACCCTACATATCCAAACAAGCGAAACTTGGTATTGAGAAAATATGAGTATTTCAAATAAATAGGTAAATCAATCCAGCTTTGATTCGCTGACACCGACTGAATGTCACCACCCGAAACGCCATTTCTCGATCGATTATAACCGCGCAGGGCAAAATTAATTTCTCCGCACAGACTCAGATAGTCGTTTATATTCCAATCTACTCCGCCACCCAATTGAAATCCAAGTCGCAGGGTGTTTTGGGCAGGTACGCCATAGGGCTCTGTGCTTAAGGAGTAAATAGTCCGATAAAGGCTTGTATTCATACCTATTCTGAAGTGAGGGGTCAAAATGGGGGTGGCGGTAAACTTCTTGCTTAAGTAAACGATGTCTATCGGATGATCTTTATCATTTGCGATAAATTCAGGATCGGCTTTCAACAGTTTTAAGTAGTTGTCTTCCGCTGCCAGGGGATCATCAATGATTAGGTAGGCCTGGCACAATAAAAGATAAGCCCGCACACTTTGCTCCTGGCTAAGTCCCTGTTCTAAACATTTTTGCAGGATGGAAGGAATAGAATAAAAATGCCCCGCACTGAATTCCGCCTCAGCATGACTCAGGGTTTGGTCGCACTCACCACTTTGTGAACTGGCGGTCCTCAGGCAGGAAAAAAGAAAAAATCCAGCTAAAAAAAAACGTATAGATTTATCCATCAAAAATTACTTATCAATAAACTCTGACACGTTGATTCGTAATCTATATTGTTGCCGACATAAATTAGCCACTCCTCCTTGGTCATGTTGCGCTTTAGCTTCGGACAAATCTGCTCCGCAAGCATTTTTGGATTCGTTGGCCAAACCCGGACTTCACCATTGTTACAGGAAGCCAGCAAATAATCAGAACCTTTCGCGAATGCCAACTTCCATATGTTACTGCTATTAAAATCCATAACGACCGGCAAATCCTCTTCGTGATCTACCACCCACATTTGTAATTTTCTGTCATAGCCTGCGCTCGCCAGCAGCAATCCATCCGGACTAAACTCTAAATCCGAAACACCTGCTTTGTGCCCACGCAATTCCTTAAGGGAGTCCATGGTGATGTAATCGATCAGTTTAACAGAACCCTTCCATTTTGAATCTTTGCTATCCAGAAACTCTGTTCCATAGGCCAGTATCGTCTTGCTGGGGTGAAACGCCACGGAAAGGACCCGAATGGGATTGACAGCATTCGTCAGATTTTCAACGCGAATGGAATTATCTTTCAAATTCAGCAGAATAAGTTGGCCCGAGGTAGCGACACCCGCCATCAGACTGCCATCTGAACTAATATCAATAGATTTAATATCATAAGGCAGTGTAGCGAGCAATTTTCCCTGGCCTGTAACGTGGTTGGTAAATCGAACCGTGCGATCCGATGCAACAGATAGGAATCCAGAATTATTGGGTAAAAATTTCAAGTCATTGATAAAGCCTTTATGCCCTTTGGCAATACCTGGTTTTTCCCCTGGCTGATCCAGGTGAAAAATCTGAATGTTAGAGGAATCACTTCCGTTCACTAAATATTTTTCATCCATGCTGAGGGCCAGTACACGGTTTGCGTAGGGATTAAAGTCGATGAGGTTATCGGCTGTTAGATTTAAATAATCACCCTTAAAAATTCTACCGTCATTTCCTGATGTATAAAAACTACTGCCGTTTCTGGAGACCGCGAGTGCAAACATTTTGTTTTTTAAGTTACCGGGAATCTTCGCCTGGTTATAATTGTAATCGTTGTTTTTCAGTTTGGCTATGGAGTAATACAATCCACTGAAAACATATGGATCATATTTTTTACCTCCGTACTGGGTATGATATAAATACCCTTGCATGGCGAGCAAGCCTGCAAGGTTATTGTCATCCATGGTCACTGATTTTGCTTCCATGGACTGTGCAATGGACAGATACAACAATGAATTGGCACGGTCGCGTTCGTTGGTAGCTATCTTAGTCTGCTCCTGAGCGACCACTCGTTGCTCTTTCTCATTTACTTCCGCGGCTTGCGCCAGTTTCTCTTGCCTCAAGGCCTCTCGTAAGTTCCGTTCCGCTTCTGCTTTAGCTGTCGTTGCCAGCTTCAGGTTATCATCGGCAATTTTAAGAGCTTTTAAAGTCTCCAGCTGGCTTGCCTCTGCGTAGCCTTTTTGTTTTTCAGCTTCCTCCTTCGCTTCAACGGCCGTTTTCTCACCAGCTACAGCTATTAGCCTCTGTTTTTCCGCGATATCCCTTTGCCTTCCCGCCTCGATCGATTGGGTAAAGCCATAAATCATAAAAAGAACAGCGATGAGAGCGGCAGTGCCGAGCACGATTGATGTCACCCGTGCCCTCCGTAGCCTCCTGCGTTGCAACATCTCCTGGTTCTTAAGTTCCGCCTCGTAGGTGATGCGGCTGGTATCCAGAAAGACAATGGCCCTTTCAAAGGCTATATCATAACGTTGGGCCCAAATGCGGGTAGGTTTTTGTTTTTTCTGCCAGTTGAGGGCCAATTGCAGATCAGGTGGTCGCCAGAGTCCCGCTTTCCCGGTTTGGTAAAGGGCCGCTGCATCTGAAATTCTTTTGTACAACTGGGCAGACTCAAATTCTTCATCCACCCAGTTTGAAAGTCGTGTCCAGATGCGCATCAAACTTTCATGAGAAAGTTCAACGGTTGCAGATCCGGTTAAATTTACTTGGGTGCCCGGCATTAAGAAAGACCGGCCTGTCCGGCGAAAGCATTCTACTACCCGGATCACTTCCTCTTCTGTGCACCCGGCAAGTTCAGAGACCATCCTTATTTTACAAGGTCTCCGAAGGCCTTGGTTCTCTTGATTTTTTTCAGTGATACTCTTGAATAAAACCTCGGCAACTTCTTTTTCGCTTGACGATAATTCATCAAAGGCTTCATTGGCATGGAGTGACAAAGCCTGGCTGATTCTTCCGATGGCATTGTAATGGCGAATATCAATTGATTCACCCGCTTCGCGGTTAGCCACCCAATAATCCCAGGTACGCATCATCGCATGCTGCATGATGGGCAATTGGTCCTGGTTATCACCGATATCGCTGAGCAGTTTTTTAACCAAACGGTTCGTAATCATTCCACCCCCCACCGCAATCGGCCCTTCAATAGCAAGCCGCTTCTGTTCACGCCCCATCTGTGGCACGAGGTAGTTGCTGTCATTGATCATCTGCGTAAGACCCGTGAAGACAGAGCACTCACCGATGAAATCGGAACGCATGCTTAAAGAAATATAAACGGGGATACTTTTCTGATGGACTGCGTTGAGAATAAGATTTACATACTGAGCGGATTCGTTGGTTGGATCTTCGCCCAAATCGCGATAGCGAAGCAGTTCCTCAAACTGATCAATAAGGAAAAATACATTTTCCTGTTCCGCTCGTTGGAGATACTTGGATACTTCGACAAGACCTTCCGGTCCACTCATCAAAACCGATTTAATGATGGCATGCTGAATAGGTTTGTCCTCCGAACTTATTCTCCCATTGGCTTCCAATTGGTTTACAATGGCATCCGTAAGATTATTGATTGGGGAATTGCCGGGACGGGTAGAAACGACAAGCCAATTGGGACCAGTCTCTGTCATGAAGCCGCCGTAGAGTACCGGCACTAATCCACAAAACATTAAGCTGGACTTTCCACTTCCGGAATAGCCCATTACGGTCACGGTCCTGTGTTTGGAAAGCTTGTCAAGAATTTCATCAACCTGACCTTCCCTCCCAAAGAAAAGGTGTGATTCTTCAATGCTAAAAGGGCGCAAACCAGGGAAGGGATTAGGTCCTACCGGCACCAATCCCTGCTCTGATTGATGGCTTTCATCAATCAATTCTCCCGTTTGTACGGAATAATTCAGCATTTGACTTTTATCGAATCAGTAATTTAATAAAATAACCTTGAACCCAGCAGCCAATAACATGTTTAAAAAATCCGAGAT
>JAYWDP010000359.1:0-4190 GCA_043779775.1 Cyclobacteriaceae bacterium | reverse complement strand
GTCCGCTGGGGTTGGGATTTTTGACACTTACCGGTGAGAAGATTTTCAACACCTTGCCTTATCCGCTGTTGGCTGTTCACTTAGGTAATCAATCTCCGATATATTCTCAATTCACTTACAACCTGATGAGTTTTGGAGAGTTTGTCAGCGATCAATATGTATCCTTAAGGTATAGGCAATTTCTCGAAGGTTTGTTTCTGAACCGTATACCTTTACTAAACAGACTTCAGTGGCGTCTGGTGGGGACCGCGAACGTTATTATGGGAAGTTTGAGCCAGACCAACCGGGACTTGATTTCCTCTGTTACTAATCTGGGCGAAGCGACACAACCTACCACTTATTTTACCGGTGATCCCTATGTCGAATTGGGCTATGGTATTGAAAATATTTTTAGGTTTTTCCGTGTGGATTTCGTTCATCGGCTTACGTATCTGGATCGTCCGGGCGCCAGAAATTTCGGGATCCTCTTTACCATCCAATTCAAACTATAGTCTTTTTGCAAAGGGTAGGGGCCAGACCTGCAAAAGTTGCATATTTGCAGGCTGAAAATTTAAGAGATGAGTTTAATAAAAATTGTACTGCCGGATGGTTCTGTACGCGAATTTCCGCATGGTGTTAAGGGAATAGAAATAGCCCAGGCCATCAGTGAAGGACTGGCGCGCAATGCACTTTCAATTGAAGTAAACGGTGAGATCCGGGACCTGAGTCGTCCCATCACAAGCGATGCCTCCATCAGGATTTTTACATGGAATGATAAGGGCGGGAAATATGCTTTTTGGCACTCTTCTGCCCACCTATTGGCGGAAGCCCTTGAGGCGCTCTATCCGGACGTAAAGTTTGGGATTGGGCCTCCCATCGAAAATGGATTTTATTATGATGTAGACCTTGGCGGCTTGACGTTTGGCGAAGATGACCTGGCTGAAGTTGAAGCCAAAATGATTGAGCTGGCGAGGAAAAACAGTGTATTCATTCGCAAGGATGTATCGAAGGCTGCCGCCCTGGATTTCTTTACCAAAAAAGGAGATCCTTACAAAGTGGAACTCTTACAGGATCTTGCCGATGGGTCTATCACATTTTATGAGCAAGGAAATTTCACCGACTTATGCCGTGGTCCTCACATTCCGAATACAGGTTTTATCAAAGCAGTTAAGTTGACGAATGTGGCCGGCGCTTATTGGCGCGGAGATGAGAAAAACAAAATGCTCACCCGCATTTACGGAGTTACCTTTCCCAAACAAAAAGAGCTGGAAGAATACCTCTTCATCCTCGAGGAAGCGAAAAAACGCGATCACAGGAAGTTAGGCAAAGAGCTTGAACTTTTTGCTTTTTCAGAGAAAGTCGGGATGGGGTTGCCGCTCTGGCTGCCAAAAGGAACGGTCCTCCGTGAACGGCTTGAGCAATTCATGCGGAAAGCCCAAATCAAAGCGGGCTATGATCCGGTGGTCACGCCACATATTGGAAGCAAGGCTTTGTACGTCACCTCCGGTCACTATGAAAAATATGGCAAGGATTCTTTCCAACCCATTCATACACCCGATGCGAGTGAAGAATTTTTGCTGAAGCCGATGAACTGCCCTCACCATTGTGAAATTTACAAAGTAAAACCCAGGTCTTACAAAGATCTGCCCATCCGGCTGGCAGAATTTGGTACAGTATATCGTTATGAACAAAGCGGTGAACTTCATGGACTTACGCGAGTGCGTGGATTTACCCAGGATGATGCTCATATTTTCTGCCGACCGGATCAGGTGAAGAATGAGTTTATTAAAGTGATTGATTTGGTACTGCATGTTTTTAATTCCCTGGGATTTGAAAATTATACGGCGCAAGTTTCTTTACGTGACCCTGCCAACAAGCAGAAATATATGGGAGAAGATGCACTGTGGGACAAGGCTGAACGAGAGATCCAGGAAGCTGCTGATGAGCGGGGACTGAAGACTGTCGCGGTAAAAGGGGAGGCTGCCTTTTATGGACCCAAGCTCGACTTTATGGTGAAAGATGCCCTGAACCGTAGTTGGCAATTGGGTACGATCCAGGTCGACTATCAGTTGCCTCAGCGCTTTGAACTGGAGTATGTGGGTTCAGACAATCAAAAACATACCCCTGTGATGATCCACCGGGCTCCCTTTGGGTCGCTGGAGCGTTTCGTAGCTGTTCTCATTGAGCATTGTGCGGGTAACTTCCCCATTTGGCTTTCGCCCGACCAGATTGCAGTGCTGCCCATTTCAGAAAGATTCAATGATTATGCTGAAAAGGTCTTTCAAGAGCTAAAGAATCATGACATACGGGGTTATCTGGATGACCGTGACGAAAAGATCGGCCGTAAGATCCGGGATGCGGAGATTAAAAAAGTACCCTATATGCTGATTGTTGGAGAAAAGGAGGTAGTAGAAAATAAGGTTTCAATCCGGAAGCACAGCGAAGGCGACCAGGGAACGATGATGCTTGAAGAATGCATCGCGAAGTTTTCAAAGGAGTTTGCCATGCCACTTTGATCAATTGGGTTCAGAATACCCTGTTTACATGATCATTTTGGCCTTAAACCACCACTTGAACGCGAATTAAAGGTAATATTTCGGGCTTTTCCACGTGGAAAAATTGAAAATATGGTGATATTTGCGGCCTGTTTGTAAAAACAGGCATTTTTGAAGTTAAACTTAAACCCAACGAGTGGCATTTATTCCTGGCAGTAACCGTCCGCGCCCCTATAGCAGGGGCTTTCGTCCGAGAGTAGTAGAAGAACCGTATCGCGTCAATGAGCGCATCACTGCTGCGCAGGTAAGGGTGGTAGGTGAAAATATCAAGGTTGACGTATATCCTATCCAGGAGGCCATCAAACTGGCGCAAGATCAAGGTTTGGATTTAGTGGAGATTTCTCCCAATGCTGATCCTCCGGTTTGTAAGGTAATTGACTACTCGAAATTTAAGTATGAGCAGAAAAAGAAGCAGAAAGAGATAAAGTCGAATGCGCAGAAGACGGTAGTGAAAGAGATTCGATTTGGTCCCAACACCGATGAACATGATTTCAATTTCAAAGTGAAGCATGCCGTTAATTTTTTAAAGGAAGGCGCCAAAGTGAAATCGTATGTTCATTTCGCGGGAAGATCGATAGTGTACAAAGAACGGGGAGAGATATTATTGTTAAAATTTGCGCAGGCACTGGAAGAGGTGGGAAAAGTAGAACAACTCCCAAAATTGGAAGGAAAGAGAATGTATATGATGGTGGCTCCTAAGCCGGGAGGAAAAAGTAAATAGAAAACAGAAAGATTTAGCTATACTACAATGCCGAAATTAAAAACGAAGTCAGGTGCGAAGAAACGCTTCAAGGTAACCGGGAGCGGCAAGATCAAGCGTAAGCGTGCTTACAAAAGACATATCCTGACTAAAAAAGAGACAAAACAGAAAAGGAGATTGAGCAATAGTGTCCTCGTTAAAAAAGTTGACGAAGGCAACATCAGGCCCATGCTTCCCTACTTATTGTAATTCCCGTCCCGAAGGGTACGAGAAGGTTTTCATAATGTTTAACCCGGTCATTGGCTTAAAGATTCTCGACCCCGATAATTATCGGGAGGGAGGACGCCAACACCAAAAAATGTAACAACATGCCACGTTCAGTGAATCACGTTGCATCCCGCGCCAGGCGCAAAAGGGTGCTCGAACTTGCCAAAGGATTCTTTGGAAGAAAGAAAAATGTTTGGACCGTCGCCAAAAATGCGGTCGAAAAAGGTCTGGTCTACGCCTATCGTGACCGCAAAGCGAAGAAGCGAGACTTCCGCGGTCTTTGGATCCAGCGGATCAATGCCGGTGCAAGACTGCATGGAATGTCTTATTCCGAACTCATGGGAAAATTGAAGAAAGCAGGAATCGATCTGAACCGAAAGGTGTTGGCAGACCTCGCCATGAATCACCCCGAGGCTTTTACCGAAGTCATCAACAAAGTAAAATAAAAAAATGGGGGCGATGAGCCCTTTTTTTTGGTTCAAGGTTCAAAGTTCAAGGTTGTGCTGCGATTAACTTTGGACCTTGAACATTGAACCTTGAACTTCGCATTATGACTCGCTCAAAAAAGATCTTCCTCACCGTGGCGATCCTGTTCTTTCTATCGCTGGTCGTCCTGGTCATTGACATCAGTAGGAGAACATCATTTCCGGGCTCCAAATCCATGGAAAATAGGCCAATGGAGAAGAAAA
>JAYWDP010000358.1:0-4199 GCA_043779775.1 Cyclobacteriaceae bacterium | reverse complement strand
GTTTGGAAAAAATCCGGTGGCAGACCGCAACGAATTTTT
The DNA here is from genome assembly GCA_043779775.1 of Cyclobacteriaceae bacterium. Classification (GTDB taxonomy): domain Bacteria; phylum Bacteroidota; class Bacteroidia; order Cytophagales; family Cyclobacteriaceae; genus ELB16-189. The sequence goes on along the minus strand of JAYWDP010000358.1, from coordinate 4,160 downwards.
GGTAAATTGTCTCACAGTGGCGGTTGCTAACCTGGAAGCAAAGCTGGGTCCGGATCAGGACCAATGGCAATACGGCCAACCCACCTATCACCATGTGCTGATCAAACATCCCTTGAGCAATGCCGTCGATGAAGAGACCAGAAAAAAATTAGAACTGGGGCCCTTGCCACGCGGGGGGTATGGCGCTACACCGGGCATGACCACTAATAATAACAATCAGAGCTCCGGAGCTTCTTTTAGAATGGTGGCGGATACAAAAGATTGGGACAAAACCATGTTCACCAATGCGCCTGGCCAGAGTGGAAATCCGGAGAGTCCATTCTATGGAAACTTATTTGAGGGATGGGCCAATGACAGGCATTTTCCGGTGTATTTCAGCAGGCCCTTGGTGGAAAAATCCGCTCATGAGAAAATGGTTTTGAAGCCATAAAACAGTCTGATTTTACTGTTATGAGATCACCAGGAGAATTCAGGTGAATCCATAACCTCCATCTGTATGGGTGCTTACACCGCCTTCGCTGCAGCGTCGTAATCAGGAGCCTGACCGATTGACGGAACCAATTCGGTATATTTTACTTTGCCATCGTCGGCAATCACCACGATGGCCCTTGCAAACAATCCCGCCAGGTCACCATCAATCATTTCTACACCATAGGTTTTTGAAAAACCTTTGTTCCTGAAATCGGAAAGGGTGATCACCTTGTCGATGCCCTCGGACCCACAGAAGCGTTTCATCGCAAAAGGCAAATCTTTGGATATGCAAAGAACTACGGTGTTATTCAGCGCCGCAACTCGCTTATTGAATTCTCGCATCGATTCAGCACACACCCTGGTGTCAATACTGGGAAAAATGTTCAACACAACATTTTTCCCGACAAAGCTTTTTAAACTCACATCCTTAAGGTCATTGCCTGTTAAGGTAAAGTCCGGAGCTGTGCTGCCTTTGGTGGGGAGGTTACCGGAGGTATTCACTACAAATTCTCCCAGTTTTATGTATGCCACAATTATTTGATTTTAGACTAACGGATTCGGTTCGAATCACTGACTATTTTTTCGTCTTTGCGGATAAACCGGTTAGCAATAAGGTTGCTCACCATCGCAATGGCTGGAAGCCACATGCCCAATTCATAACGACCAACAATTTGATTGGTTTGAATCAGCTGTATGGCAAAATAGACCGCAGAGCCGAGCGATCCGGCCATCAACAAGGAATTCAGTGCTCCTAATTTTAACTGCAGGAGGCGATCTTCAAATTTTCCGATCTCAATAATTGCTACCGTGGCCGCTGCGATGGCCAGGATCGCACAAAGAGCATAAGGAAAATAAAAGATCTGCTTCACATCATTAATCTTTACAGTGTACTGAAGGGGGAAAAGGGTTTTCTCCCCATCAGCAGCGGATGCATGCCACACGGGAAAAAGGATCATTCCGACCATGCACAAGGCAGTTAACGCCAGGAATATTGTTTGCTTTCTTTGCCACATAATGAGCTTGAACTAACTTGAGTCCGTTTTACGAAAGGCCAAAAATAGGAATTTCCGGCCTTAAAAATAAAACCTTCCGATCACCCATTCATGCGCTACTTCTTTGAAATAACTTACAAGGGTACTGGCTTTCACGGTTGGCAATCACAGGCCAATGCGATCGGCGTTCAGCAAGTAGTGGAAGAAGCATTGGGCAAACTCCTCCGGGAAAAAATCACCATCACGGGTAGCGGCCGTACCGATACCGGGGTGCACTGCGTCCGGCAGTTCTTTCATGCCGACATTGACAAACCATTTGACCTCGATAACCTCGTGATCCGTATGAACTCGCTACTGAGCAACGACATCGCCATCAGATCTATCCAAAAAGTAAAATCCGATGCCAATGCTCGCTATGATGCCCTGGAGCGCACCTATGAATACCACATCACCCGGGTGAAAGATCCACTGCGCCATGGGCTGGCATTTTATTATTTCAAATCCATTGACTTGCCAACTATGGAACGGGCTTCTGCGTTATTGATGGGAACGCATGATTTTGAATGCTTCAGCAAGGTTAAAACCGACGTGAACCATTTTATTTGCGATTTGAAACTCGCCCGATGGAATCAAAAGGGAGATATGCTGGTTTTCACCATTACCGCTAACCGGTTTCTGCGCGGCATGGTGCGGGCCATTGTGGGGACCTTATTGGAAGTGGGAACCGGGAAAATTACTCCAGAGAATTTGAAAAGCATTCTGAAAAGTAAAGACCGGAAGAATGCAGGCATGAACGTGCCTCCCGAAGGACTATATTTGACGCAAGTGAAGTATCCAAAAACAATATTCATAAAATAAAGTCAATCCTTGGAGAAAGAAAAAGTCAGCAGCGGCAACATCATTGATTTCAAAGTACTGAAACGGTTGTTTGAATTTATTAAACCCTACAAGGGCCGGTTTTATCTTATCATTTTTCTAACCTTCTTTCTCGGCGTACTTACGCCCTTGCGTCCTATCCTGATTCAATACACACTCGATAACGACGTGGCCAATGGCGACTACCGGGGCATGGTAAATATCATGTTGCTAATTTTCGGCCTCCTGATATTGCAGTCCATCCTACAATATGTTCATACCTATTTGTCAGGGCGAATCGGGCAATATATTATCCGGGACATCCGTATCAGACTTTACCAGCACCTGATAAACCTTCGACTCCGTTTTTTTGACAAAACACCCATTGGCAGGCTGGTGACCCGTACCATATCGGATGTGGAGACTTTAGCAGATGTGTTTAGCGAAGGACTCGCTGCCATGACAAGCGATTTACTGCAAGTTTTTTTTATTCTCATTTACATGTTTATTCTGGATTGGCGATTGTCTTTGGTTAGCCTTTCCACGATCCCGCTCATGTTGCTAGCTACGTATGTGTTCAAAGAAAAAATAAAAGTTGCCTTTAACGATGTGCGCAATGCCGTCGCTAACCTGAATTCATTTGTACAAGAACATATTACAGGTATGAACATCGTGCAGATATTTGGTAGCGAAAAGCGTGAGTTTAAAAAATTTAAAGAGATCAACAAAGATCACCTCGATTCAAATCTTAAATCAGTCCTCTACTATTCGGTGTATTTCCCCGTAGCTGAAATTATTGCTGCCATGGGCATTGGTTTACTCGTGTGGTATGGATCAAAAGGCGTATTCCGCCAGGAACAAACAGGCATCACAGTAGGTACACTCACGGCGTTCATTATGTTCATTCAAATGTTTTTCCGACCCATCCGCATGATTGCCGACCGCTACAACACTTTGCAAATGGGGATTGTCAGTTCCTCCCGCATCATTAACCTGCTGGACGACAAAGAACATGTGATGGAAAACGGTAAACACAATCCTGCGGTATTAAGCGGTGGGGTAACATTTGACCATGTTTGGTTTGCCTACAATGATGCAGATTATGTATTGAAAGACATTAACATCGATATTCAACCCGGTGAAACCGTCGCGATGGTAGGAGCCACCGGTGCCGGTAAATCTTCGGTCGTCAGTTTACTCAACCGGTTTTATGATATCAACCGTGGATCGATAAAAATTGACGAAGTGGATATTAAAGAATTCGATCTTAACGCATTGCGTAAAAACATCGGTGTTGTATTACAAGACGTTTTTCTTTTCTCCGACACCATTCGCAACAATATTACCCTGGGCAATTCTGAAGTTACGGATGAGATGATCATGCATGCTGCAGATTTGGTCGGGGCAAGAAAATTCATAGATAAACTTCCCGGCAAGCTGGATTATAATGTCATGGAACGTGGGGCAACTTTGTCAGTAGGGCAGCGACAGTTGCTCTCCTTCATTCGTGCCATGGTATACGATCCAAAAATTCTTATTCTGGATGAGGCAACTTCTTCAGTGGATTCGGAAACGGAGGAAATGATACAAGAAGCAATCGTCAAAATGATGAGTCACCGAACATCGATTGTCATCGCTCATCGACTTTCAACGATTCAGAAAGCCAATAAAATTATTGTGCTCGACCGGGGCGAAATCAAAGAAATCGGGCGCCACGAAGAGCTGATGGATCAGAATGGATTGTATGCTCAACTCCACAAAATGCAGTACAAAGAAGTGGTCTGACCTTCAACTTCCAAAAGCGCTATTTCACCAACTCGTTACGGCAAAAAAGCTATATTT
>JAYWDP010000357.1:0-4221 GCA_043779775.1 Cyclobacteriaceae bacterium | reverse complement strand
CAGTTAATAACTCCAATGAGTACGGTCTCACAGGGGCTGCCAACTCTATCAACTCACAGTCTCGTATTAACGACATCAACCCCGAGGACATTGCTTCTATGGAAGTATTGAAAGGGGCTTCGGCTGCCGCACTTTGGGGAACTCGTGCTGCGAATGGTGTGATCATCATCACTACCAAGAAAGGCAATGATTCAAAAGGAAAAGTAAACATTTCCTTCAAGTCTACGGTTTCATTTGATGAGATCAACAAAATGCATGGATTACAAACCGTTTATGGCGGTGGTAATTATGGACGCTATATCCAAAGCAACAGGGAAACCTGGGGCGATAAGATCTCCGATCGTACCGGAGGTGCAGATACCCCTAATCCACTCGTTGGAGGTTTCGTAACTTTCCCTGATGGCACCAAACGCTATCCGGTTGCTTCTGGATCAAACACTTTTAATGTATCAAACCCTAATTACGCTGGTACAGGTGCACTTGCCCACGGAGGCAAAAACTCAAAAAATACGTATGATCACCAGCATGATGCATTTCAGACGGGTCATTATGTTGATAACAACCTGACCATAAGCGGTGGAAATAACAAAACGACCTTCCTGATCAGCTATTCCAACCTCACGCAGACAGGTGTTGTTAAGAGTTTTAGTGATTATGCACGCAATTCTGCCCGGATCAATGTATCCAGCCAGTTTACGGACTGGTTCAGGGCATCGGCCTCAGCGGCTTATATCAACTCTTATTCAACCCGTGCACAGGGTGGTGACAATGTAGATGGTTTACTGTTGGGGGGTTTGAGATCATCTCCTGACTTTGACAACTCCTATTATACTGGAGACTATACCAATGCAGCAGGTGCTATTTTCCCTAATCGTCACGTATCCTTCCGTAATCAGTTGGGCGCAAGCGGCAATCCCCGCTATTCTAACCCGATTTGGAATATCAACAATAACAAGAACACTACGGATGTTGATCGTTTTATTGGAAACGTAGAATTGTCTGCAGACCCTACTTCCTGGTTAAACATTACGGGCCGGGCCGGGATCGATAATTTCACGGACCGCAACAATGAAACCTTCCCGCTCTATTCAGCTTCCTATAATCAGGGATTCCACCAGTTGAATGTTACTTCTGAATCGCAATTCAATACAGACTTCTTCGCTCGCGCGCAAAAGCAGTTCAACAGCAATTTCAGTGGAAATCTTTTGGTAGGTGTTAACTATAATGATCGCAAAAGGGAAACAGACCACGCTTCTATTTCCAGTTTTACGGTACCCAGTGCACCGGATAATTTAAATAACGGACTAAATTCAAATTTACAGGCTTACAATTACAAGACCCATATCCGTACGTTTGCTTATTATGCGCAGGCGGATTTGGCAGCGTATGACATGTTTTTCCTTACACTGACAGGTCGTGCAGAAAGTGCCTCTACATTTGCAAATAGCTTCTTCTTCCCTTCAGCCGCGCTTGCCTGGCAGTTCACCAAATTGGATGCCTTGAAAGACAACAGCGTGTTGAGTTTCGGTAAGTTGAGACTAACCTGGGGACAGGTGGGTATTCAGCCTCAGCCTTATCTGGGTACTACGGTTTACGCACCTTCTATTTTTGGTGACAGCTATGCTTCTCCTCTTCAGGCCTCTAGCGGGGTTTATGGAACCGGTGGATATAGCCAAGCCTTCCTGGCGGGAAATCCAAATTTGAAGCCTGAAACAAAGACAGAGTCAGAAATTGGATTCGACCTTCGTTTCCTCAACAATAAGTTAACTTTCTCTGCAACGGCATATCAAAACCAGACGAAAGATGTAATCCTCAACCTTAATTTGTCTGAGCCTACCGGATTTGCTCAGCAGCCTCTAAACGCAGCGGTGCTGGAAAACAAGGGTCTTGAGATTGAAATGGGCTATGATGTGATCAATAAGGCTGACTTCCGCTGGAATATCGGAGGTAACTGGTCGGCGAACAGAAATAAGGTGGTTTCCCTCGCTGGCTCTGCGGCTCAAGGTGTCCCCGGAAACGGTACCTATGGCGGACAGTCTTTGATCGAAGGACAGCCCTTTGGCGTGTTCTACGGAACGGACTTTTTGAAAAAGACAGATGGATCAGGACAGTATGATCTTAATGCCAATGGATTCCCTAAGGACGGAACACAAAACGAAGTTATGGGAAACCCGAATCCCATGTGGAGAGCAGGTCTTAGTACCACACTTTCCTACAAGGGAATTTCCCTATATGTTCTGTTTGACAAAGTATTTGGTAATGACTTCTGGAACGGTACCCGGGGTGCCCTTTATACCTTCGGAACTCATGAGGACAATGGAATTACTTCTATCGCTCCTGCCGGTGGTCTAAAAACCTATACGGGTTTGACAATCCCTGCAGGCACCGAGTTCCGCGGACAGATTAAAGACTTTGGTGCTGGCCCGGTGGCTTTGACCCAGGATTGGTACAAAGGACCTGGAACTTCATTCAACCAGGCTTCTGCCAAGCAGTTTACGGAAGATGGCGGTGCTACACGCCTACGCGAAGTAACGATGAGCTACAGCCTGCGCAGTGCCGGTTTCAGAAAGGCAACCAAGCTTTCCTCTATCGACTTCAGCGTGACTGGAAGAAACCTGATACTCTGGACAAACTTTCGTGGTGTGGACCCTGAAGTCAACATTTCAGGTGCCTCACTGGCCCGTGGTTCAGATTGGTTCACCAACCCTTCTACCAAGTCAGTATTGTTTACCATTAAGATCACTTACTAACCTTGAAAATGAGAATTCATATGAAAACAAGAATATATAATAAGGCTGCAGTTGCGCTGATCGCCCTTTTGGTGTTCACGTCTTGCAACGACTTATTCAATGTCGCAGACATTAAGAATAACCCGAATGCGCCACTGGCCAATCAGGTAGACCTTAAACCTTTGATGACGGGTACCTTGGTTGGTCTTGGTTCGCTTCATGAAGATACGGATGTGAGACTCGCCTATATGTGGGGCGGTCAGCTCGCAGGCCAGAGCCGTCAGCACGCTGGTTTCCAAAACTATACCGTTGCTGCCTCCACCTTTAGTTGGGGTAACTCTAACGGGGGTAACTATTATAACGTAGGTGTAAACATCAGGCAAATCCAGAGTAAATCGGCAGTCACTAACAATAAAGCGTTTTTGGGGGCAGCCCAGGTGATGGAAGTTTTGCTTTTCACCAAATTGATTACTCTTTGGGGTGATGTTCCGTACACGGAAGCATTTGACCTGGTTAAATTCCCTACACCGAAATATGACGGCCAACTTGCGATGTATGGCACTCTCGTCACTTTGTTGAACAAGGCTTACGCTAACTTGACCAGTGGGGTTGGGACTATAAGTGGTGACTTTGTTTATAGTGGCAGTGCTTCAAAGTGGGCAAGAGCCGCCAAATCGTTGCAGGCTAGGTTATATCTTCATTTGAAGGATTATCCCAATGCCATTGCTGCGGGAGCGCTGGGTATCAGTAGCACAGGTGATGATATGCTTATGCCCCATGGCAGCGCCTATCAGGTCGACTTCAATATGAATTTTGACTTCTTTGATTATGACCGTCCGGGTGACACCAGTTTCGATGCTCCAGCTTACTTGCCGGTATTTATGTGTACCAAATTCGCGACGGGAGTCGTTAATCAAGATGTTGCTGTGAGAAATTCTAAAACGGATGAAACCGGTATGTATTTCCACTTCTTTCAATATGGTGCGGAAAGTGCCAATGGACGTGACCCGAACACAGCAGACGGGATGTTTATTAGTACGGCACCTCAACCCTGGTTGACCTACTACGAGACCCAGTTAATTGTGGCAGAAGCTGCAGCTCGCCTAAATGCCGGTGCTGCGGATCCAGCTGCCATTACAGCACTTAACAATGTACGTGCGGGCCTGGAAACTGGTTATATTAATGGTCAGACCAGTACATATACGCCCTTGGTATACACTGCTTATGTTGCTGCTGATTTCGCTCCTGCTGGCATTGCATTCCCTACAACCATCGCATCGGTTACAACGGCTCAGCATGCGTTGATATATGAGATTCTTTCACAAAAATTTGTTGTGACGATTTCTCAGTATGAAGTGTTCAATGACCTCCGTAGAACGCAGACAGCTACTCCGGTGATTAAGTTACCGATTCCAGTTACCCCTGGACAAGCACAATTCCCGGCTCGTTTTATTTATCCTCAGAATGAGATAAATACAAACCCGAATGTGCC
>JAYWDP010000356.1:0-4227 GCA_043779775.1 Cyclobacteriaceae bacterium | reverse complement strand
AGAAGCAGGTAAAATATGGTAAGCTCACCAAGACCAGCATCAACAACAGAGGGACTTGCAAAGGCACCGGTTACATTGAAGAACATAACCCGGCTGGCATTCGTGTTGCGGTGCTCGTCGCAAGAAAAATCAAAAGCATGTATCCCCAATTTCGTTCTTGGGAAGAAATTTATTCAGTCATCGTTGTCAATATCTCTAATGCTGTTAATGTTTCTACTACTTCAGCAATGTGGGCCAAACAACATACCGACGATCCGGCCTTTGAGGATGATACCGTTTTCTCCGAAGATCCTTTAACCGTCGATCCCTACCTTGAAAAGTTGATTGAAAAGGGTAACTATCTGGAAGAAGCTAAAATAATCCTGGGGATTCACGATAAATAAAAAACCCAGCACTTAGGCTGGGCTTCATTTCTCAATTACTAATGCATTTGTTTAAGGTTTTATTTGAAAAGAAATTCCACATCTTTCATTTAAGCGAATTTTTTATCTCTCCATTACTCAACTCCATTTTTATCTGCTAACCTTTGAATAACATCTTTGTATTTTAGTGCATAACCGTTGTTCATATCACCTAAGAGTTCTTCCAGGGTATCTTTATAAAGTTTAGCAGGATATTCGTCCAAGTATCTTTTCAACTCATTAATTGCCATTTCATAATTGTTCAGCTTTACATAGGATAAATAAAGGCCTAAGGAGGCAAGTTCTGATTTGGGCTTCAATTGAGTGGCTTTACTGAAGTATGTTAACGAACTATTAAAATCTTCAAGATCAAAATAGATTCCGGCTAAAACTGTATAAGTACCTCCCAATTTAGAGTAGTTGGGATACTTTTGAATAATCTCCAAAAAGCCTTGAACCGATTGAGTTAGCTGTCCATTGTCACGCAATTCTATCCCAGCATTAAATAACTTATCAATGTCTTCTTTCATATTTATTTTCCAGTCAGCTATTCAACATCATCGCTGGTCTTAATTCGCTTTAAGTCTGTTTTCAAGTTCTGCTCGCTCTTTTTTGTCTCATTCACTTTATTTTGTTTTTCACCTTTAACTTCCTTCTTCGCAGCAGCTTGTTTTTTCTCAAGTCCTTCAAGTTGGTTTTGTGATTTCTCAAGTTGAGATCCTGACTTTTGCCTTTCTTTTCCATCAGAATTCAGCAAATGATTTAGTGCAGTCTTAGCTGTGCTCACTCCATGCGCTGTTACAGCAACTCCAGCTGCTACTGTTGCCACTCCAGCAACTGCGCCTACGATAGTTGGTGCAGTAACTGTACCACCTACAGCGCCGCCAGCTTCTAACAACAATCCCGCTACGCCCTCAATGATTCCCTGAGCCGCAGCAATAACATGGCCTGTTGTTTGGCCAGCACTAAATGCTTCATCACCAGATTTAAGAGCAAAACCCTGAGCCAAAGTGGTTTTACCATCTACAGACATAACCGTAGTGTTGTCTGAAGCAATTGCATTTACCACACCATTTGCAAAATTTCCTACATCACTCCAACTTGGTAAATCCGGCCACATACCGTCCGGATCAATGAAGCGTATTGGGTTATCAAAAGCGTAGTTATATGGACTCCATCTTCTTCCATTAGCACTCATCGGATCAATCACGGCCCATCTTCCGATATCAGGCATGTACATTCTAGGCCCATAGTCAAACCAGCCAAGACCTAACGCATCTTGTCGTTCTTTTCCGTTGTAGAGATACTTGTTCAGTAATGAGTTCTCTCGCTGATATTCATTGAAACCAAGTCCGAATGCGTAGAAATCTTCTGATTGTATAATTGGACTTTTAATGTGTGTTACTTTAAAATCATCAAAGTAAACCTCCATCAAACTCGTCGCCTCATTACTCAAATAAACATATACATAACCCGCCTGTGTGATCGTAATATCTGAGGCAGGCGCCACACGCTCATGCGCTACGTCGGTACCGGCCTCTTTGCCGAGGGTAGTGATCTGTTTGAAGCCGCCGTTGATGAATAGGAAATTGCGATCAAAAATTAACCAGTTCAAATAAGCCTTCGGCGCTCCATTGTCTGTCTTACTCAGATACGCAGGATAACTCGCCGGAAATGATGAGGTGCTGCTTCCATACCCTGCCCCGTCCACCACCACGCCCGCAGCCCCAGCATTGATCTGGCCTGCCAAGGTAGTCAGTGCCGCCGTCCAATTGCTGGTAACAGGGTCAAGATATTTGACATATACTTCCAGTTGCAAAACATCACCGGGCATTACACTCAGCGATCTCGCCAGTCCGTATTTTTCATTCGCAGATCCATTCAGCCTTTCAGAATATCCTGTCGCCGCCCCATTGGTATGGTCCAGCAAAGAGGACTGCACCCGCTTGGCATTGCTGTACCTTAAAAACTTACTCTGCTCGGCGTTCATATTCGCTGTCTCATACGTACCGGTGTTGTTGTCAATATCAGTTTTTGTGGTAAATGTAGTACGCACATTGCCCAAATGGTCCTTTAAATTAAATTGATATTCTGGCACGGCATTGGTACCAAGATTAGTGATCTCAAAGTCGTTGAGATAGATTATCTCCCCAGCCAGTACAGTATTCCATACTACGCCCGCCTGTAACGTGGTGGCCCCAGTGGGTATGGTCACGATTTGCTCTATCCATGATTCGGTCTGGCCTGTCGTGAGACTGACAGGCAGCGAGGCTCCCGGCCAGTCAAGGTCGGCACCGCTGGCTTTGATCAGCAAATACACCGGGCTGCTGCTCGCCGCCGTTCCTTTACTCCGGTATCCCCTCGCCCGGATCTTATAACGCTCTCCGGCCACGACATTGGTGGTGCCCCCAATGGGAAACATCCCGCTGCGCGCAACGGTGCCCGTGGAAGTAGCTTTGACGTAGGTCTCTGTTCCATTTTGTGTAACGGTTGCCAAGGTGGCATTGGAGGCTGTGAAGTTTGTCGTGACCGTAGCATCATCAGTGAAGATGAGGCTGGTGGTGGTCATAACGATACGGCCCTCCTCGTGGTTGGTGTTCTGTAAAACATCATATTCATATTGGAACTCTCCCGCATAATCGGTTTGCTTCTGCGCTCCGCTGAAGGTAACAACTTGCGAAAGCTTACGCCCCGATGCGTCATAGATGTATTGAATGTTATTGCCGCCAGTCCCGGCACGGGTGATCAGTTCCGGCAGGTTCATGAAGTTGTAGGTGATGGCGGTGGTTATTCCTTTGTTCTGATCGGTAGTCATGTTACCATTTACATCGTAGGTGTAGTCGTCACCTGCGTTGGTGCCGTCAATAAATCCACCGAAGTCATCGCCATTGTCTGTCACTTTCAGTAGTTTGTTACTGGTAGTGGACCCTGCTATGCCGAAATTATAAACAAGATTATCGAGAGGATTTGCAGACCCCCGTTTGTCGTAGCGTAGCAGGGATTTGATGTTTCCATTCAGGTCGTAAGTATAGCCACTTTCAGAAAATCCGCTATTGGCGGCAAGATTCCATGATGCCGCCTTTTCTTTAAAGGTAGCGCCGGTTATGCGGTTCATGGGGTCGTAGGAATAGCCATAGGAATTTTCCTTTGTTGTGCCCAGGCTCTGGTCCTTGCTCCACTTCATGGCTGAAATATTGCCGTTGAACAATTGCGCGTTTCCTATTCCAACATCCGCCGAGTCGTAAAGCAATTCCATACCGAAAAAATCCCTGGGGTCACCGGCTTCATTGATGTTCACATTACTTTCATTCATTTTCTTGAGCCACCCCCGGATGTTGTAGCGGTAGTCGATCGATTGCTTAAATGTGGCGCCCGCATCGGCGCTGTAGAGTTTCTTGTCAATTAGCTGGCCCAGCTCATTATAGAAGTTTTGCGTCAACAACACCTCGGGCAAGGCATCCAGGGTGTGAAAAGTTTTTAACAACCTCCCGGTATGGTCATAGGTAAACCGGCGGAGGATGGTATGAGAGGAATTTCCAAAGGAGGTGCGGACACCCGCCAGGGTAGAGTTAAGGGTATTAAGAGCGGCGTCTGCCATCAGCACGGTGTTAGAAGCTGTCAGCGATGTATAAACAAGAACACCATTTCTCTTGTAGGTAATGGTCGTGCCGTTGCGCTCTATGCGCAGCAATTCTCCGGAAACAAGGGCGTTGGCGATGGTTGCTTTTACTGTCCCATTTTCATATACTTTCAGCACGGTTGAATTCAGGTTGAATGCATAATTGATATTGGTAAAATTTGCGTCGGTGTTCGCATCATTCAAACC
>JAYWDP010000355.1:0-4236 GCA_043779775.1 Cyclobacteriaceae bacterium | reverse complement strand
ATTTCCCTGATGGGAGTCGTCAGGGACATTTTGTGGCGCTTCAGAATGGCCTCTACTTTTTTAAATATCCAGATATCGCGATACTCTCCCAGCGGCAGAATGCCGCCCCGCGCGATGCTGAGTTTCTTATCCGGAATGACAGACTCTTCCGTTATTTCCTCCACAATCCCCAACCCGTTGCAGATGGGACATGCGCCATACGGTGAATTGAATGAAAATAAATTGGGTGCCGGCTCATCATAGGAAAGACCGGTGACAGGATCCATCAGGAACTTCGAGAAGTGGTGAACCTTGCCTTCCTCCTCCAACAGCATCATCACACCCTTCCCTTCTTTCAGCGACCGGGTCACCGACTGGCTGATACGGTACAAGTCCTTTTCCAAGGCTACGATCCGATCGATTACAATTTCAATGTCGTGAATTTTGTAACGGTCCAACTGCATTTTGGAAGTAATATCCAATACTTCGCCATCAATGCGCACTTTGGTGTAGCCGCTCTTCCGGATTTGTACAAACAATTCGCGATAGTGACCTTTACGGCCTTTCACCACCGGTGCCAGCAATGTCAGTTTCCTTTCATTGAAGTGCTGAAAGATGCCATTGAGAATCTGCTCTTCAGATTGCCGCACCATCTTCTCACCCGTGATATAGGAATAGGCCTCCCCGGTGCGCGCAAAAAGAAGGCGCATGAAATCATAAATCTCCGTGACGGTGCCCACGGTAGAGCGAGGATTGCGTGAAGTGGTTTTTTGTTCAATCGATATGACCGGGCTGAGTCCGTTGATTTTGTCTACGTCAGGACGCTCAAGGTTTCCAATGAAACTGCGGGCGTAAGCTGAAAAGCTCTCCATGTATCGCCTTTGTCCTTCCGCATAAATGGTGTCGAAGGCCAGGGAAGATTTTCCGCTTCCGCTGATGCCGGTGATTACTACCAATTTGTTTCTGGGGAAAGAGACGTTGATGTTTTTCAGGTTATGTTCCCGTGCACCAATTACTTCGATGAATTCATGGCCTGTGAGGTCGGCAGGTTTTTTTTGTGAAGCGGAGGGCATTGTCTATTTACCTGAACCTTAATATAACCTGATGAATCAGGCCTTTACCAGGAACCTCTCAATGTCTTTGAGTTTGAGGATCCCCTCATAGTACGCCTTCCCAAAGATCACCGCAAAAATGCCCATGTCGTTCAGACGCTGGATGTCGTCCACTCCGCGTACGCCACCGCTGGCCAGCAATTTCAAGTCTGGAAAGGTGTCGAGGATTTCCTGATAAAAATCAAAGGCGGGGCCCTCCAGTACACCATCACGCGAGATGTCCGTGCATTTGGCATATTTCAAACCGCGTTCATAAAAAAACTGCAAGTGCTCGGTAAGCGTCAGGTCCGCTTTCTTTTGCCAGCCCCTGAAAGCCACTTGTTTGGTCTTGATGTCCGTCACATCCGCACCAAGAGTAATCTTTTCTCTTCCAAATGAAACCACCCAGGAAGCAAATAGCTCCGGATTGGTAATGGCAATGCTTGAGGCGGTGATATAGTCGGCTCCAAATTCATAAGCGCTTGTGATATCGCCATCCGTACTTATTCCTCCGGTAAAATCAATTTTAAGATCTGTATGGTTGGCAATTGCTTCCAGTACGTGGAAATTTTTTGGGCTACCCCGCTCAGCGCCATCCAAGTCCACTAAATGGACTACATCGATTCCATGATCCTCAAAGCGTTTGGCCAGGTCAAGGGGGTTCTCATCATAGGCCTTTTCACTGGACGGATCGCCCTTTCGCATCTTCACTACTTTGCCCTTACGAAGGGCTATGGAAGGTATTATTTGAATCATTGTCCTAAAACTAACGCAAATTATTTTATGTCTTTAAGGTTTATGAATCGATTTTCAAAGATCCGTCGTGGTTTGGCAGAACTTTTGCCTTAATGAAAGGGTTTTGACTAAATTTATTTAATGAAGATTGCATCCCTCCTGGCGATCCTGATGATCGGTACTTTCCAACAGTTGTTAGGACAAGCCAAGCTCCGGAAGATGCCACCCAACATTAACCACTCTTCGATTAATAATTATGCCCCCTGCATCAGTTTGGATGGAAATGCTATGGTTTACATTGCTGATGTAGCAGAAGACAACGTCCTCACGATGTGCTATTCATCGCGTGAAGGGGTAAACTGGAAAGACCCGGTCGTCCTGCCTAAATCGGTTAACAGCCGATTGAATTTCCTTAAAGGTTTCGGCTTGAGCCCTGACGGAAAAACTCTTTACGTCTCAAATTCGAAGGGCAATGGACTTGGCGGCTTTGATCTTTATATCAGCCAGTTTACAGGAATTTTATGGTCCGAACCGGTGAACATGGGCCTTCCCCTGAATTCCAAAAGCAACGAAGCCAGCCCTTCCCTCTCCGCCGACGGCTCAACGATGTATTTCATGCGCTGCGACAAAATGGATTTTACCAAAGCAGACAATTGCAAGATCATGGTGATGACGAAAAAACCCAACGGGCAATGGGACCAGCCTGTTGAACTGCCTGCGACGGTCAACTCGGGTAATTCTCAAACGCCGCGTATCATGGGCGATGGCGAAACGTTGCTGTTCTCATCCAATAAAATCCAACCCAACAAAGGAGGCATGGATCTCTATCTCACAAGATTCAGTAATGGACAGTGGAGCAATCCGCAGCCTCTTGATTTTGTAAACACCGCCAACGATGATCAATACGTTACTGCAACATCCCTCGGCCGATATTTATTAAAAGATATGCCCGGGATTCGTGAAAATGAATTGGTTGAAATTCTTTTCCCTGCCGACCTACGACCCAAAAGCACGATGAAAATTGAAGGCACTGTTACCGGGCCGGAAAACCTTACGTCCGTCTTTGTGACTGTGTACAACCTCCTGAATCAAAGCCGGGTATTTTCAACGAGGCCGGGAAAAGACGGAACTTTTGTCGCCTATGTTAAGGAAGGTGGCATGTATGATCTATCCGTAGATCCAGAGGAGGATAACTTCACGTTCTTCTCGAAAAAATTTGATATGACCAGTGAAAAATTTTCATTGGTGGAAAAAGTGACAGCGCCCTTGAGACCTCTGGCATCAGGCGATGAAATTGCATTGAACGGCATTTCATTTAAACCGTATTCCTCAGAATTAAGCGCCTCCTCAACGCAGGAACTTCGGAGAGTGGTCCGCTTGATGCAGGGCAATTCGGATAAGTATTTTTCCATCCGTGTTACCCATATGGGTTTTGAAAAAGACTCGCTTCGTTCGGGGCCCGACCTCACCGAGATTAAGGTTGACACCCTCAAGATCCCTATAACCTATAAAATAGATTCGGCGACAACGGCAACAAGAGATTCAATTGTAACCAAAACCACTTATCATAATGATCGTACACCGCTACAGGCGAAGGCGGTCTGCGCGTATTTAATTTCCAGCGGCATCCCAGCGGGAAAGATAGCTTGTTCTGGCAAGTCATTGCCGGAAGCCATACTTGAAAATCGCAAGATGATAATTGACGTTATTGTTCACTGACCAGGAGGGGCACCGCCACCAGGGTTTTGTCCCAGGCAAGGACCAACTCCAGGAGATCGTCTGTTTTCTCCACCGAGATGGTAAATTGTTCAAACTCTTTTTGTGTGGTCATCACCGGCACCTCAACGATGACAATGTCTGTATTGGGATTGCGGGCAGCCTCTCCGTTGTTCATCACATCAATGCCCCAGTTTGGAATAGTACTATTAAATACAACCTCCCAGCTTTGTTCATTTGGAACGGTCCATAGCGAGTATTTTCCTTTGGCAAGCTTCCTGCCGCCAATCATCAGATCTTTATTTGTTTCAAATACGGTGGCTTCATTGGCGCCCGTTCTCCATGTTTTCCCATACGGTACCAAACCGCCAAAAATGACACGGCCTTTTTTAGAGGGTCTGTTGTAGAAGATATTAATTTTTAAATCACTCGCTTCAAATGCCGTATCTGCTTCGGGACTATAAGACTTGGTATTTTTGTAAAAAATAATTGCGGTCAAAACAGCTACCACGACGAGCGCAAGACCGGAAAGGAGGAGTATCTTCTTCATTGATAGTTCTATTAAGTGCGTTTTAAACTTAATTTGCAGGAATAAGGTTTCTTAATTCCAAAATATTGTTAGAAATGACAAAAGGAGCTTAATTTGAAACCATAAAACTAACCCTATGGCTGTATTTGGTGTTGTAATCGCCCTTTTTGTTTTAGCTATTATTTC
>JAYWDP010000354.1:0-4236 GCA_043779775.1 Cyclobacteriaceae bacterium | reverse complement strand
ACGGCTGGCGCCCCAGGCCCAGGCGCGCAACGCTCCCCAGTCATCGGTCTTGCGGGGCAGTCCCTTGTTTACCAGGCCTATGATGCCTTGTGTCAGACCGGCACCATAATCTGGCTGAACGCTATTGGGAACGAGGATTGCAAATCCCCAACCCTTGGCAAGTACTTGCTTCTGCCAACTCGGCTCGTTGCCAGGCTGTGTTGGAAATGGCGGAGCTCCCGGGAGTCGGATAAATCCAAATACCATAATCACAGGTACGGGACCTGTTGCATTGGCCGGTGTGGTAAGTGTCAATTGAATATTGACTGTAACCTGCGGGTAAGAAGAATTATCAACATGACCGACTAATTTTTTTGTGATTACGGGCACCTCCTCCGTTACTTCATTCAATGTTTCAGTAACGGTCCAAATTACCTGTGGGATATTCTTAGGTATCTTCCCATACACTTCCCGGTCAAAATCTTCAACGATTTCAGGTCTGCGTTTATCCCTCCATACTTTGACTGAAGAAACCTTCTTTCCATTTTTCAGGATAAGCGGGTCCGGCAATACAGGATAAGGATTTGCCTTGGACTCATCGTAATTGGCAGCATTGGATGCATTGGGATCATTTCCATTGGCGCCTGGCCTCAGCGAAGTGATGTGCAAAAGCTCCATCATTCTTTTATGATCCTGTTGGGTGATGGGACGCAGACTGTCCATCATCTGCTTTGACATCATCTGCGCGGAGGTATGAGTTAGCGTCAGCATACTTGCGAAAAACATTATGATTACTCTTTTCATGGTTATTACATTCAAGGTCTCATTAAAAGTAGAAATTAGAATTAATGTTGCAACCGATTGCATAAATTATTTTGTAAAACAGTTATTTTAGCCATTTTTGTCATTAATAGGTATGAAACCGATTGAATGAATATCTCGAAAGACATTACAATCTATAACATTACAAAGGTGGGCTCTTCTTTAAAATCTGACAAATGATTTTATCGCCATTCAGAAATATATCTTATATCTTGGCTTATAAAATCAATAACCAAAGAATAGAAATCGCGCAAATGACCAACTTTGGTCAGAATGGATGCAGGTAGTTTAACAACAATCAACTTGAATGAGCCGCCCCAAGGAAATTACCATTTATGACATTGCCAAGGTCCTGAGTCTCTCCCCTGCGACGATCAGTCGTGGCCTTAAAAATCATCCGGGTATCCGGAAAGACACAAAAAAGAAAATTCTGAGTGCTGCCAAATCCATGGGCTATCAGCAAAATACGTTTGCCAGCAACTTAAGAAGGAAGCATTCCAAAACGATCGGTGTAATTGTTCCCCGCCTGAACAGCTATTTCATGTCCACAGTTATTGCAGGGATGGAGAAAGTAGCTAATCACAATGGGTATAATCTGATCATCAGTCAGTCCCAGGAGTCCGTTAAAAAAGAGATGGCCGCAGCCATTACCTTGTACGATAGCCGAGTCGATGGACTACTGATTTCACTTGCCTCCGATACAAAGAACGCCAACCATTTTAATACCTATCTCAATAAACAGATTCCATTGATCTTCTTTGATCGAGTTATTAAAGTTCCTAATTGTACCTGCGTTGTGATCGACAACGAGAAAGCAGGATATGAAGCTACCAAACATTTATTAGACCAGGGATGTAAGCGTATCGTTCACCTCAGCGGAAGCCTCGACCGTAATGTATATGTGGAGCGTCTTAACGGATATAAGAAAGCGCTTAGTGAAAAGGGAATTAAATTTGATCCCCGTTTTATAATCACAAATAATCTGAGCGATAAGGAAAGCTCCGAAGCAGCCCATACCCTATTAAAATTATCACCCGCCCCGGACGGAATTTTTGCAGCCAACGATATTGCTGCGGTCGCCTGCATCCGCGAGCTGAAAAAGTCTGGTAAAAATGTCCCAGGCGATATTGCCGTTGTAGGATTCAATGACGATCCGATTGCCATAGTGGTTGAGCCCAACCTCACCACCGTACATTACCCGGGAGAAGAAATGGGTGAAATTACCGCCACAACGCTATTTAACAAATTAATGAACCTTTCGTCCGGCAACCTCAACACGGTGGTGCTACGGCATGAACTTATCATACGACAGTCATCATTGCGAAAGAAAATTAAATAATTTCAAATTTTAAATTTCAAATTTTTGGTGTCTGATCAACTCTTTTTAATGGAACAAACGATGCGGTGGTTCGGGCCGCAAGATCCTGTAAGCCTTCAGGACATTCGCCAGGCAGGATGTACCGGCGTAGTGACCGCACTCCACCAGATCCCTGTGGGCGAAGTATGGTCACAAGAAGAGATCATGAAAAGAAAAAGGATAGTGGAAGCAGCCGGCCTTACGTGGACCGTGATTGAAAGTTTGCCGGTGCATGAGGAAATAAAAAAACAATCGGGTCGCTTTGAAGTCTATATTGAAAATTATATTCTCAGCCTTCACAACATAGCTGCCAGCGGACTCAAAGTAATTACATACAATTTTATGCCGATCCTGGATTGGATGCGCACCGACCCCTACTTTACCCTTCCGGATGGAAGCAAGGCTTTACGCTTTGAGAAAGCAGCGTTTATGGCATTTGATATATTTATTTTAAAGCGACCGGGTGCAGAAAAAGATTATACTAAGGCTGAGATCGAAGCAGCCAAGGAAAGTTTTTTAGCAATGAGCGATTCGGACAGAGAAACACTTTACAGAAATGCACTGCTGGGCCTTCCGGGAAGTGATGTCTCGTTTACAGAAGAACAGATATTAACTGCGCTGAGGACCTACCAAGACATCAATGCCTCCCGACTCAAGCAAAACCTTTTTCACTTCCTCAGAAAAATTGTTCCGGTAGCAGAAAAACTTAAACTAAAACTTGCCATCCATCCGGATGATCCTCCTTTCCCCATCCTGGGTCTTCCGCGTGTAGTGAGTACGGAGCAAGATGCACGAGAACTACTGAATGCGGCGCCTTCACCTGCTAATGGTCTATGCTTTTGTACCGGGTCTTATGGTGTTCGTCCTGAAAATGACCTTCCGGGTATGATCCAAAGGCTGGGAGATCATATTCATTTCCTTCACTTGCGAAATACACGTCGGGATGCTCAAGGGAATTTCTATGAGGCTGATCACCTTGACGGCGATACCGATATGGCACAGGTTGTAAAAGAAATTATTCTTTTGATGAGACGAAAAGGGACTTCGATTCCCATGCGTCCTGATCACGGACATCAGATGCTGGATGATTTAAAAAAGCAGACCTATCCGGGTTATTCCGCCATTGGGCGTTTGAGGGGGCTTGCTGAATTACGCGGACTTGAATTAGGAATCTCAAAATTCCTGTAGCAAGGGTAGCTTCAAAAATTGAAATAACGCTTGGCGTTGAAATAGCTAATGTCCTGAACCATCTTACCCAGCAGAGGCACATCTTCCGGCAGCTCTCCTTTTTCCACATCTTTGCCGATAAGATTACAAAGGATCCTCCTAAAATATTCGTGCCGTGGAAATGAAAGGAAACTCCGCGAGTCCGTAACCATTCCTATGAATCGGGACAGCAGTCCCATGTTCGACAATGCATTCATCTGTCTCTCCATTCCATCCTTTTGGTCCAGAAACCACCAGCCAGACCCAAACTGAATTTTACCTTGTATGGACCCATCACTGAAATTTCCCGCCATGGTGGCAATGACTTCATTGTCCGATGGATTCAGATTGTAAATGATTGTTTTGGCAAGTTGGTTGGTTGAATCCAGATGATCAAAAAATTTCGACATATGCTGGGCCTGTGGAATATCTCCTACCGAGTCAAAACCCGTATCAGGACCCAACTGTCGTAGCATCCGGCTGTTACTATTGCGCAGGGCCCCAACATGAAATTGTTGTGCCCAATTCATGGTATGATAATATTTGCAAAGCTGAATCATAACAGCACATCTAAATTGAAGTCTTTCTTCAGGACTTAAAGTTTTTCCCTCCTTAACTTTTTTAAACAAGACAGGTGCCTTTACTAAAGCTTCATTGTCAAAATATAAAATCTCCGGTCCGTGGTCCGAAGCGCGGCATCCGTTTTCAGCAAAGAACTTAATCCTTGCCTCGAGGGCGCCCAGGAGGTCGTCAAAAGTGTGAATTGCAACCTTTGAAACGGATGAAAGTTTTTCAAGGTATTGATTGTAAACCACCGGATCTTCAACTGCATAGGCTTTGTCTGGCCGAAAAGAGGGATACATTTTCAGTCC
>JAYWDP010000353.1:0-4268 GCA_043779775.1 Cyclobacteriaceae bacterium | reverse complement strand
CCCCGCAAAAAAGCGGGGCAGGCTTTGCAGCTTACTAATGTGCATTGATGCTTTGCACATAAGGGACTTGCACCCCAAAAAATTTCCCAACCCGCTAGAAAGATTTGGTGGTTTAATGAATAATTCATGTATTTGACCTTCTTGAAAAAATGTAATCTTTAAAAATATGAGCAAAACAATATTAGTATTAGGAGCGGGAACAGGCGGTATTATCACTGCCAAAGAATTAAATAAAAAAGTTGGTAACGATGGAGAAGTAAATCCAGTTAAAATTATCCTCTTTGAAAAGGAAGAAAAAAATGTTTTTGCACCTTCACTCCTTTGGCTGATGGTTGGAAAAAGAAAGTCACAACAGGTTTACAAAAACACAAATAAATTAGCAGGTGCTGGAATTGAAGTAGTATTAGGTCTAATTGAAAATGTAAATCCTGAAAACATCTCTGTTATTGTAAAAGGCAAAGAATACAAAGGAGATTATATGGTTATTTCGCTTGGTGTAGAACAAACACCCGAACACAACTTAGATAAATTCGGTTTTGATTTTTATACGGTAGAAGGAGCAGCAACATTTAATGAAAGACTTCAAAGCTTTAAAGGCGGTAAAATTGCTGTTTTAGTTCCCTCGCTTCCGTTCAAATGTCCAGCAGCACCTTATGAAGCAGCTATGCTTGTTGAAAGTTTTATCCGTAATAAAGGGTTAGGCAGTAAAACAGAAATATTACTTTATACACCCGAGCCGGGACCAATGGGAGTAGCTGGAAAAGAATTATCAGGAGCCGTGAGACAAATGGTAGAAATGAAAGGCATTAAGTTTTTCCCTGAATATCAACTCACAGCAACATCAGACAAAACATTGACTTTCAGTAATGGTAAAACAACGGAATATGATTTACTGACTTATACTCCAAAACATCAGTGCCCGACAGTAATCAGCAAAACTAATTTAATTGGAAAATCAGGATGGATAGAAACCAACCGCAACACGATGGAAACACAGTTTCCAAATGTTTATGCCATTGGCGACATTACATTTATTCCGTTGGAAATGGGTAAACCATTACCTAAAGCAGGAGTATTTGCACATTACCAAGCCGAAACGGTCGCTCATAATATTGCTCAAAAAATATACGGTAAAAGCGATTTCAAAACATTCAACGGTGAAGGTCAATGTTTTTTAGAAATGGGCAACGGAAAAGCAGGTTATGCTGGAGGTAATTTCTACGGTTCTCCTTTACCAATTGTAAAAATGAAAAAGCCTGGTTATTTCTGGCACTGGACAAAAGTTTGGTTTGAAAAATACTGGTTCTATAAATACTTTTAACCATCAATCAATATGAAATCAAAAAACATCTTCATTCTTCTGTTTGTCTTTTACCTGACTTCAATAGCCACAAATGCTCAAACTACAAGTAATTGTGGCGACACAAAAACTGTTCAAAAATTTAAACCTCAAAAAATCGGCATTGTCATTTCTTCTCATCTGTCTCATATTCTTATTCTTTGAATCGGCCTTTGGCATTTGTCTGGCTTGCAAGGTGTATTCAATGTTGTACAAAGAAAAAGCACAATACTGCCCGGGTGAAATTTGTGATCCGAAATCAAAACAGGATATACAAAAAACTTCCTGGGTTCAGATATTTATTGTTTTTGGATTTATAGCGTACATCTTGCTTACAGTCTTTTTGTTTAATGATTCTTTTAGCCAGAAGCCGCATGACTTGTTTGGGATTAATAAGTCTGCACAATCTAAATGAATGCAATTAACCTGAAGAGGCGCGGAGGCGCAGAGATTTTCTTACAGTCTCAGCGTCCTTTGCAGTTGAATGTATTCGTTAATTCGTAGGATTATTCACCTGGTACGCCTCAATGATATCCCGCACCAGCCGATGACGCACCACATCTTTTTCCGTCAGCTGAATAAACCCGATGCCTTTCACTTCATTCAAAATCCTGACCGCTTCTTTCAGTCCTGACCGTTGGTTGTGGGGCAAATCAATCTGGGTCGTGTCGCCGGTGACGATCATTTTTGACTCCGGGCCCATGCGGGTGAGGAACATCTTCATTTGCATGGGCGTCGTGTTCTGGGCCTCGTCGAGGAGGATGAAGGCATTGTTTAACGTGCGGCCCCGCATGTACGCCAGGGGAGCAATCTCGATGATTTCCCGCTCCATGTAATATTTGAGTTTTTCAAAAGGCACCATGTCCCCCAATGCATCGTAGATGGGCCGCAGGTAAGGGTCAATCTTTTCCTTTAAATCACCCGGAAGAAATCCCAGGTTCTCTCCTGCCTCTACGGCCGGCCTGGTAATGATTAACTTTTTTACTTGTTTATTTTTCAAAGCCCGGACGGCCATGGCAACAGAAATATAGGTTTTGCCGGTACCGGCAGGGCCCAAAACAAACACCAGATCATTGTCTTTTACAGACTGGACCAGCCTTTGCTGGTTGACTGTTTTAACCTTGATGGGATTGCCCTTGGTGCCGTACAACAAGATCCCATCGGCCGAATCATCCTGAATATATTCTTGCTTCTCTTGAGCAATATAGCCACGCACGCTTTCCTCCGTAATCCTGCCGAACTGATGAAAATGGTCGATTAAGGCATTCAGGATGTCCAATATCTGAATTATATCGCTGCTTTCACCTTTGATCAGAATTTCGTTGCCACGTGATACAATCCGGCTCCTGGGAAATGCTGACGACAACTCGCTTATGGTCTTATTATCCATGCCCAGGAAGTCCACCAGGGTAACATTGTCGAGGGTGATAGTTTTTTCGATCAATGAATTAATATGAAAATGATTTAATTTTGTGACAAAACTAATCAATATCCGGTTCACGGTAAACGTAATAGCCGGAGAGAAGTTCATTCATGGCCATTGTCACCCTTCTTAGCGATTCCGGAGATAGCGACCATTACGTGGCGGCCATCAAAGCCAAGGTGTTGAGCACCAATCCTGGCCTCACCCTGGTTGACATAACCCACAAAATCGGTCCTTGTGACATAGCCCATGGGGCTTTTGTATTAAAATCTGTCTTCCGCGATTTCCCGAAAGGCACGGTCCATATCGTAGCGGTGGATGCCACAGGAAACAAGGGAGATGCTTACATCGCTTTGCAGTTGGAAGATCATTTTTTCGTGAGCGTAGATAACGGTTTGTTGGGACTCATCAGCGACAAAGCGCAGCAGAATCTTGTTGAGCTCAATATCATTAACCCGCTCAGCACCTCCTTTCCCGAAAAGGACATCCTCGCTCCTGCCGCTGCTCGTCTCGCCAGTGGTGTAGCTCTCTCTGGCATTGGCAAGCCTTTGGCCGCATTCAAGAAGATGACTGACCGGCACGTGAAGGCAAACAAAAGACAAATACTGGGTCACGTGGTCCGCGTCGACAGCTTCGGCAACCTAATCACCAATGTAGAAAAAGAAGTATTTGAGACCCTCAGCAAAGGGAAAGCCTATACGTTGCAATTTGGCGGTGAGAAGTTCAGACGCATTCACACCAGCTATTATCAGGCTGATCAGGGGGATTGCTTTGCCCTTTTTAACAACCTGGGATTGTTAGAAATTGGAATCTTTAAAGGTAACGCAAGTGAGTTGCTGGGTTTGAGCTATGATAGCCCGGTCAACATCATTTTTGAGGAATAAAGTGAATGCGTACCAGCGGTAACTTTAAAACATTGGACTTTAGACATAAGATTAAACCAGAAATTAAGTGCTCATCCGTATCGTCCGTATGCATTTCACAGAGGCCGGTGTTGAGGAGTTTCTCAACATCTTCGATCAGCATAAGCATCTGATTCGGGATTTCCCGGGCTGCACACACTTGCAATTATTGAAAGATGCTGACGATCCGCTATGTTACACAACCCTCAGTTATTGGAATGCACCCGAGAATCTTGAAAGCTACAGAAAATCAGAACTTTTCAGCAATGTGTGGGGCCGGGTGAAAACTTTATTTGCGGAAAGGTCACAGGCTTATTCGCTTGAGGGGTTTATTGAGTTGTAAATCACAAATAACAACAATCACAAAGTCCCGTTAGGGATTATATATTTGTAAAAATGCAAACGGAAATTTCAGGATCATCCTGTAGGGAAGAAATATTCATTCTATTCCTCCTTGGCGATCCCCTCGCCCTTGTAGGGGATCCCACGTTCATGCGCTACCTGATTCCTTCACGCAACCTCATCTTTCCCCGGATATTCCTTGCTGTTCCTTTTATCGTTTATCCCAGCAAAATAACAGGCTTCATCATCTTGGAGAGACTGG
>JAYWDP010000352.1:0-11776 GCA_043779775.1 Cyclobacteriaceae bacterium | reverse complement strand
GAACCATCGGGTGTCTGATACTTCATGGCGGTAAGATATCCTTTGATCCCAACCGTTTCAAGTTGAGCACCCTTCTCCAATTTGATGAGGGTGGGTGCTGTCATTCCCTTTTTAAGAACCAACGCAGCGTAAGTTATTTCGTCGGTAAGCCGGTGAGTAAATTGCCGGATCCTTACAATATCGACGAGCGCTTCTTCGCCTGTCAACACCTCATCCAATTGACGACAAGAAGGATGGTCAACCAAATAACTTGATGAAAAAAGAGAAGATTGCTCGGACAATTTTTTTTCTAAATTATTGGCTGCAGTTTCCAAAGCATTGAGATCAACACTCTCATCCTTCAATTTCTTTTTTGAATAAGAATAATATCTTGCCAATTCTTCCTTCTTGTCGATCCAGTCATTGTAATCATTCTTGAGTCTTTCGTTGCCACTTTGCAGAATTAAGGCCTTTGCCTTATTCGTAGAATTCAGTAACAAAGCTTTGGTGGACATCTGAAATTCCAGCATATCCTTCGAAGCGGTGATGACTGTTGAATGAGCTTCTAAGACAAGATTAAAATACCGTTGAAACCGTGGTGAGGTCAAGTCCCAATAGCTGGTTTTTTCGGATTCGCTCATCGCAGGAAAATAATTGTCGATGAAATTGAGGGTCTTGTTCATAACCTCCAGGTAAATTGGGTAGGCCTCCCTTAACCGATTGGTCTTCCACAACAAGATCGCATAATCTTCCCGGGATTTTACGTAATCGGGATGCGTTGTGCCCAGCCATGTTTCTCTGATCCCCATGGCTTTAGAGAGCTCTTTTTCAGCCTCAGCCCATTGGCCTGACATTCTGTAATAATTGCCAAGGTCGCTCGTGGCGCGAGCATAATATGGATTAATCTCAGTCTTAAAGCGGGTAAGATAAATTTCTTTTGACTTTTTGAGCAAGGCTTCGACCTTATCCATCTTTTCCATTTGTATGTACAATACAGCCAACTGGTTCAGAAGCCCGGCATACTCTACGCTCGAGGTTTGAGCCTTACCTTCGAAAACATCTTTGATTGCCACCATGTTTGACTCAGCTTTGGCGTAATCGCCAGACAATTGATAGATGAAGGCGAGGTTGGCCTGAAACTTACGATTATCAAAAGATCGTTTGCCCTGGAAAATTTTCTTTGGCGCAATAGAAGAAAGACCTATGGCTTGGTTCATCAGTGACACGGCATCTGGAGTCCGACCCAACGCCTGAAATAACATAGCCTTGTTGTTAAGGATGATGGCTTTTTGCATCCCATCGCCAAAGATAGGGCCTGCCAATGTTAAGGATTCTTCAAATTCTTTTTCTGCCGAGGTGTACTTACCCTGTGCCTGATGGAGCTTAGCGAAATTATTAAGATTAGCCACATAGGCAGCGCTACGTTTGCCCAACTGCATCTCACTCTGTTGTAGGCTCATGGTGATGTATTTTTCTGCTTCCGCCGTTTTCCCTTGCGCCAGATCAATCACACCTAAATTCGTGAGGATTCTCAGGTACACGATCTCATGGGTGAGCCCTTTGGCCACCATGAGTTCCTTTGCCTTGAGTATGGTTTCCCGGGCTTTCTTATACCTTCTTATATCATACATCCCGATTCCTACTTCGAGGGTATCACGTATTTTTTCTACCATCGATTTGGCTGACTCTTCTTTGAAACCGTAAAGGAGTTTGGCTCCGGTCTCACCCCGTTGGGAAATATCAAAGAAGCCAGCACTTTCGTTCACGGAAATCGCAAACTGAAAATCCACAGAATCAAGGGCTGCCCTCATGCGTGTCCCTTTTTCTCCTGCCATATCGGTGGCAGATTTGCCCAGGGTCTCCAGTATGTCCTGCGCCTGAGATGATGTAATCGACAGAAATAAAATCGCTGACAGAAAATATTCTTTCATAGATCAGGTTTGGTAAAAAAAGCAAAAGCATCAGGCACAGGACCCAATGCTTTGCCAGTAAATGTTTTTCTAATACTACTCGACAAATTCTTCAACCGCTTCTCCTCTTTTCTTCAGTTCTGTTGACAATAGGGTTGCATTGTTTTTAAGTAAGCTGATAATATCGGTGATGTTTTTTCTGCTGTAGTCCAATCCGCTAATAGCTTTGTTTGTATTTGAAACAGCACTCATGGATTTCATTTTGGGTGTTACCTCTTTTGCTTCCCCGAGTAACTTCTGGCTCACTTCTTGCAGTTGTCCTATTTTGCCCTTAAGTGTCTTTGTTGACTTATTCAAATCGAGAATGGTCTTGTAGTCTGAAGTCAACTTCTGGACGCTTGCAGTATTCATTGCCCCGGAATAGTTTTTGATCTCGCTGTCAATCTTATTAACATCTGTTTTCAGACTTGCAGATTGATCTGAAATATCGAAGGCATTATTCTTAAAATCATCAATATTGGATACTGAAATGTTGTCAGGTCGCTTGGGTTTGTCACTTTGCGCCTGAAGAAGAAATGGTAAAACAATCAAAAAGGCAAATAGGGTTACTTTTAAGGATTTCATAGGAGTGTATTTTTTTGTTTTCCTAATTTAGTAATTCTTCATCATTTATCAAGCGCAAAAAATATGAAAAAAAAGGTTTAATAAATAAATAATATGACCTTGTGGGTTAGTGAGGAATATCTGTATTGACCATGTATAAACAGATTCTACCGGATTCATATATTGGGTTTGAATCAATATGGAGGGTCTCCTTCATGAAATTAATCTTTTTGTTGATGGTAATATTTGCTTCCAGCGCATTGAGGGGGCAGCAAGGATCACTTCCTGGGGAACGAAAAATTATTGAAGTAGCTGTCGCTACCGTTCACCTCAATGGCTTTCCTGATTTTCTTGCCGCCGATGAAGATGGCATGTGGGTAACTAATGAAGAGCGAGTTGAAAAACTGCAATATGGAAGGCCCGGACTTGTACAAAAGGTGAATGTCTCTCAACCCTGTGGGGTCATGGCAGTAGGCTTCGGATCCTTATGGGTGGCGAGCTGTGAACAGAAATCCGTTTATAGGATCAATTTAAATTCGGGGGCCATTGAATCTATTATCTTAACAGGCCTTGCTGACGAGGAGGGTGAATTGAGTTTAGCGGTAGGGGCCGGATCGGTTTGGCTGCTAACGAACAACCTGGGAGAACTTTCAAGAATCAATCCCGAGAACAATAAGGTTGTTAGTCATATTAAGGTTGAGCCCAACTCATTCTGTGCTACCTATGGAGATGGTGCATTGTGGATTACGAATACAAGAAACGCTTCCGTTCAACGGATCGACCCGGTGAGCGAAAAGGTTGTGGCCACCATTGCGGTCGGGAAGGGGCCACGATTTCTTACTGCTGGCTTGGGCGCTGTGTGGACATTAAACCAGGAAGACGGCACAGTAAGTAAGATTGATCCTGCAACCAACCAGTCATTCATCATTGATGTGGATGCTATAGGAACCGGTGGAGATATAACCACCGGAGACAAATATGTTTATATACGGGCAAAGAAAACTTTATTGTCTGTGATTGATCCGAATGCCAATACAGTCATTTCGCGTTTCGGTCCATCAGCTGGCAGCGGGGCAGTGCGGGTAGAGCATGGTCGCGTGTGGGTAACGGCCCATGACATTAACACGATTTGGATATTAAAAGAATAGAGACTTTGATCCGATACTTTGGGACTGGCCAATCGCTCACGAATTATTTTAACGCACAACTTCGGATAAGGATTGGTATGGATGGCATCTATGTCAAAATTGATTTCAACAACGTTTTTATTAGTAGGCCAAAGTCGATGGCGCGTTTTGGCTTGTTGTTGCTCAACCAGGGCGTATGGAGTGGCGTTTCTCTTATTCCTGATACCTATTGTAATCTGATGAAGACAACTTCTCAAATATTACGAAATAATAAGTCTCTTCGGCGCGAATAAGTAAGTATATTTGTATTTGGATGGCGAACATGCAGCAAAATAATTACACTGGAATCAGACTGGCTTTTATTGCCTTGCTGTTGAGCGTATTTCCATACTTCGGAAGTACCATTCAATCTGCGTCGCGAGTTCAAGAATCGGTACAGACCGAATGGGTTATTTCAAAAAAAGGAAGTGAGGCGAGCAACTTGTCATTGGCTTCATTTGTAGAATTAACTCAGCATGACAATGTATCATATTTTGATCAACGCCAATTATATTTAGTTTTCATGCATGATAGACTGGTCATGATGCAGGTAAGTAACAATTTTCGACCGCCTGACATTCGAAGTAAGAGCGTTGCCTTTACTTTAAGAATGTTTAGTGCTGATTTTCAGGTTGATTCCTATTATTCTCAGTTGGGATAATTTCTATTCCCTCTTCCAACCTACCCTGTTGGCTGAATTATAGTATTTCACTTCTTATTAGTTAAATGCAGGTTGACTGGTTCAACCGCTCATTTTATTGTTATGACAATACTTATAAAGATCCTGAGATGGACTAAACTAATAGTGCTCATTCTGTTCGCCTTATCGGGGGTCGGGATGGGAGCGGTTCTTTTACCTAAACGAGAAAGAGATTTTGACAATGAAGTCAAGATCGAACTGGTTGAGGGAGAATTGGATGAAGAGTCAGTTTTCAAGAAGGATGAAAGAAGCCAGGAATAGGAATAATGCTCCGAGGTCGAATGCGTTAAGACTCACTTCCTTTTCTTCGCTCCTTTTTGACTATGTAAAGTCATTTTTGGAATCGGTGCGGAACTTCTTGATTTGAATTTTTCCTTGGTGGTAATGATCCGAGAGACGCCAAACGTTACTGAAATAAATATGTCCCTTCTCTGACCAGGGAGATCAGGGGCACCTGGTTTGCCGTTTATATCGGCTGGACCCGAGGGATTTGCAAGTTGATCCAGGTAGGCCTGGTTGCGGGAATCGAGAATTCCGAAATTGGCGCGGCCATCAATCATGACGCTCCACTCTTCACTTAAATCCAAATCGGCCCGAGTGCCAATGGCTCCGAAAAGCTGAAAAGAATTGAACTTGTCCTTAGACACATGTACCTCATTTACCACTTTGGGAACGAATACACCATCATAGGCAACGGTATACCCCTGACTTGTGGGAACGGATACACCGGTAGGATATTTCAATTTGGAAAGCTCCCAGTTGAAAGTCTCTTTACCATCCAGCAAAAAACAGAAATCAACTGCGGCTACCACGCTAAGTCGAAAGAAGGAAAGGTCATTGACGTGGAACTTCAGGGCCAGGGGCAAACTGAAATAATTCATGGTGATGTCGCGCGTACCCACATCCCCGCCGGTGCTGTTCAATACAGTGTAATTCTGACCAATGGTTAAGTAACTGGGGGAAATCACATAACCAAATCCTGGCCTGTCATAACCGTAATGGAATCCGACAGGGGTGCCCCGAATACTGAATTTTGACTGAAAGCGCAAGTCCTTATCAAGCCCTTTGTCAATAGTAATGGGAATATTAAAGCCTCCAAAAACGCCAAAAGACTCAATAGTCTGCGCATTCAGTCGACCAAAAAATGCTACCAACAAGACACACAGCACGATTCTTCGCATGAAACAGGTTTAGATCAACGAGTCAAAATACAGTTTTATGCCTTCTCTACGAATTTCCACCAATGACAAAACTAAGACAAAATAGCTATTAGCTGCCATAATTAGGCAGTATTGCAGTATTTTGCGCGGTGCGGGATTCATAATTTTTCTGGCTCATGGTAGATCGGCTTAGACAGTTCACGTTGGGGTTCACGTGGAGAGGAAACATATATAAGGCGCTTGCCTTGTCCCTGTTGCTGATGATGACCCTTTACATGGGATGCCGCATCGGGTTCTATTTCTATAATGCCGAGTTTTTTCCAAACATGACCATGGCCCGATTTGGAAAAATCATGTGGGGAGGAATGCGGTTTGATTTGACTGCAATCCTTTACATCAATTCCCTTTTTATTTTATTGCTGATTATACCGTTCGCCTTCCGTTTCAGGAAAGGATATCTGAAGACTTTAAAGTATCTGTTTACTATCACCAATTCGTTGGGACTGGCCGCCAATGTAGCGGATTTTATTTACTACAAATATACTTTGAGGAGAACTACTCTCACCGTGATACGCCAGTTTGAAAATGAACAGAATATGGCGGGACTTTTTGGACGTTTTCTAATTGACTATTGGTATGCCGTTTTATTCTGGATCTTTTTGGTCGTTGTCATGACAAAGCTTTTCAATCGCATAAAAATTGAAGGCCCCCAGTTGAAAAACAGCATTTCATTTTACGGTGCCGGTATGGTGACCATGGTGCTGATCGTAGGGTTGGTGATCGCCGGCATTCGCGGCGGTTTTGGTGAAAGCACACGCCCCATCACTCTGAGCAATGCAGCCCAGTATGCTACTTCCCCCAAGGATATCAACATCGTGTTGAACACCCCCTTTGCATTGTTGCGGACAGCCCGAACACCCATCATCGAGAAAGTAAGTTATTTTTCTTCCGAAGATGAAGCGACACGGATTTTTACGCCGGTACATATTCCAGCAGACACGATTCCCTTTCGTGCACAAAATGTGGTGATTATCATTCTGGAAAGTTTCTCAAAAGAATTTTTCGGTGTTTATAACCAAGGGGCTGAAGAGGGGAAGTATAAAGGCTATACACCTTTCCTGGATTCACTCATAGGTCATTCACGCGCCTATGAGTACTCCTTTGCCAATGGTCGAAAATCCATTGATGCAATGCCATCAGTAATCAGCAGCATACCATCCATTGAAGTTCCATACGTGCTGTCGCACTACTCTGGAAATAAAGTAAACAGCCTCGCCAGTGTTTTAAAAGAGAAGGGTTACTACTCAGCCTTCTTTCACGGAGCTCCCAATGGCTCCATGGGCTTTCAGGCATTTGCCAATGCCTGCGGCTTCGACAATTATTTTGGAAAGGATGAGTACAATAATAATGATGACTATGATGGAATTTGGGGCGTTTGGGACCACAAATTTTTGCAGTTCTTTGCAGAGAAAATGAATGAATTTAAAGAACCATTTTATACAAATTTTTTTTCAGTTTCGTCTCATCACCCCTATAACCTGCCCGATGAATTTAACGACAAATTCAAAGGAGGAGAACTCACGATCTATAAATGTATTCAGTACACCGACTATTCACTAAAGAAGTTTTTTGAGACCGCCTCGAGGATGCCATGGTATAAGAATACTATTTTTGTTATTACGGCTGATCATGCTTCGGCCCAGATCCGGATTCCTGAATATAACACCGCCTGGGGATATTTTTCAATACCTATATTCTTTTTCAAACCATCAGAGGATTGGAATGCTTTTAAGCCAGAAATCATCCAGCAGATTGACATTATGCCCACCATTCTTGGTGAACTTCATTATGATAAACCCTTTGTCGCATTTGGAAGAGATATTTTTCGAGACCAAACGCATCCCTTTGCATTCAATTATTTAGACAATACCTTTCAGGCATTTCGCGGCGATTACTTGCTTCAGTTTGATGGGACCAGGACGGTGAGTCTTTACAATTTCAAAAGTGATAAATTCCTGAATACGAATCTGAAGGACCAACTTCCGGATACGGTGAAAGTGATGGAAGATCAGCTAAAAGCTTTTATTCAACAATATAATAACCGGATGGTGGATGATAATCTAACACCTGAGGGCCGGCAATCCCCTGGTAGATTCGAATAATGAATTCTGAACGCTGAATAACCAATGTCGAAGTTTACTGCACACTTCAGAGTTGAACATTCGACATTGGGCATTCGAAATTCATTTTTCGAATGTTAGGAATTATTCAAGCAAGGTTATGAAATACATACTGGACATCATCATCAGCTTCCAATGCCGATATGCATTCCATGACTTCATCCTGTTGCGCTTCGGAAAGTTCTTTGGTAGTGGAAGGGATATGTTGTAATTCAGAGCTCCTCGGTAACAGGGTCCGTGATTCAAGGAACTTCTGCATGTGGCCAAACTCTGTGAATTTTGTGATGATGATAATTTCATCTTCCTCTCTATGAATGTCTTCTGCGCCGGCGTCAATAAGATCCAACTCCAGTTCATCCAGATTAAGTTTGGTGGGGTCAAATTTAAACACACCTTTTCGTTCGAACATAAACAAAACGGACCCTGAGTTTCCCATGGTGCCACCGTTCTTGGAAAAGTGAACGCGGATATTGGCTACGGTTCTTGTGGTATTGTCAGTAGCGCATTCAACCACGACAGGCACTCCATGCGGTGCATAACCCTCATAAATTGTTTCCTGGAAATCTTTTTCCTCTTTGGAACTGGCTCGTTTAATAGCAGCATCTACCCGGTCTTTGGGCATGTTGATACCTTTGGCGTTCTGGATCGCCATCCGCAACCTCGGATTATTATCCGGATTGGGGCCGCCTTGCTTTACCGCGATAGCAATGTCTTTTCCGATTCGCGAAAATCCTTTGGCCATGCGGTCAAAGCGGGCGAACATCTTATGTTTACGTTTTTCAAATACGCGTCCCATGGGTCCTTTTTAAGTTATTGCAGGCCATAAAAATAGTGGGCCTTTTTGAATAAGAAAATACAGAAATCAAAATTACTTATGCCAACCCGATCTGGTATAGATTAAATTCCAGCGGACTGGCCTCACCAAAGCCATCCTTTTTGAGGTCGTCGAAGATGACGGCATCAAAATCCAGATCACGATGCTCTACCGTTCCGTCTTTATGGACCGTAAGTTCTGTGCCTTTAAGATGGATAGGATTCACTTTTACCATAATTATTAAACCTTCAATTTCCTTTTTGAAGTATTGATGAACGATATTTGAACTCATGGAGGTTTATTTAGTGATTTAATGATTTCTAGTGATTGCTGATTTGATGAAGCTGGCTATCCCCGAACAAATCGAAACCGAACGACTGGTTCTACTGCGTCTAAAGTACGAAGATGCAGAAGAAATATTCTATTCATATGCCAGCAAGCCTGAGGCAACAAAATTTATGCTATGGCCCACTCATAGGAGCCTTGCGGATACTCGCATTTTTTTGAGATTTGCTGCCAACGGATGGAATGCCGGAACCGACTATTCCTTTGGAATCCGGTCAAAGCAATTTAATCGGTTCATAGGTAGTTGTGGATTACTGCACGATGAGGGAAGGATTCAGTTTGGATATGTGCTAAGTCCTACCCATTGGGGTCGCGGCTACGCTACGGAAGTGTGTCGGAAATTAATGGCTATTGTTAAAGTAATTCCTGAGGTTTACCGGGTAAGCACTTTTGTTGATGCCGAAAACATAGCTTCTGCCAAAGTTTTATTGAAATCAGGATTAGTAGAAGAAGCAAAATTGGAAAAATGGTACCGTTTTGTGAATCAGGACAACCAGCCTAAAGATTGCTTACTATTTAGGTTGCCATTGTAGTGCAGGGTATAGAAAATTTGTGGATGGCGGACACTATATTTGAACCATGCGCTGTTTACTGATCGGTTGGATAATTTCAGCAAGCACGTTTTGTTTCGCGCAGGAGGATTCTGTTATCTTCCAACTGATCTTGATAGGGGGCGCGGCTAATACAAATGTCGATGATGCCCGACAATACTTTTCCCGTCAAATTCAACAACACACAGCACCTTCAGTTTTTATTTATTTAGGGGATAATATAGACCCTCGGGGATTACCAGGACCGGAAGAGAAACATAGAAAAACTGCAGAGCAAAGCTTGCTTCGTCAGATCGCAATGGCTTCAGGCCTGGGCGAAATGTATTTTATTCCAGGCAACAGCGACTGGAAGGGCGGGAAGCATGAGGGATTTCATTACATCATGAATCAACAGGCCTTCTTTGATTCATTAAAAAATTCAAAAATTCATTTTCTTCCCCGCGACGGCTGTCCCGGTCCTGAGGAAATCCATTTATCAGATGATCTGGTACTCGTGATTATCGATACCCAGTGGTTCCTACATCCCTGGCGCAAGCCGGAAGGCGAGAATGGTCACTGTGAAGCTCGAAGTGCGGCCGACGTGACCTTGCAACTGGATGACATAATTGATCGAAACAAGGGTAAACGGATTATTGTGGCAGGCCATCATCCTGTGTTTACCAATGGTCCGTACGGTGGTGTTTTTACTTTGAAAGATCATATTTTTCCGCTGACACAAGTCAATAAAGATTTCTATTTGCCCTTGCCCATCGTTGGGTCGTTGTGGCCTCTTTATAGAAAAATATTTGGGGAAGTTCAGGATGTTTCACACCCACTCAATAAGGCGATGCGCCGGGGCATTCAGGATATTATGGAGCAGTATCCAGGCAATGTGTATGCCAGTGGACATGAGCAATCATTGCAATATATTTTTAAGGACAGCACCCATTATGTGGTAAGTGGATCGGGTTCGGAATCAACGCCGGTGAAGCAGAAGGACTTTTCCAGGTTTGCGTCTTCAGAGAAAGGTTTTGTCAGGTTGCTAATAACAAGAGGAGGAGGTGCGGAAGTTGAATACCATTCCTATTCAACAAAACTTTTTTCAGCGAAACTTCCTGATGTTATTCCGCTGGAAACTGAAAAATTTACTCATCTAGTGATGGATTCATTATGGGTAACCGCCAGCGCGAGTTACCAATACGAAGCAAGTACTTTGAGAAAGTCATTCCTAGGAGAAAATTATCGTGCAGAATGGTCCCAAAAAATTCCTTTACTGGCATTTGATATTGGAAAAGAAAGGGGAGGACTGAAAATTCTTCAAAAGGGAGGTGGCATGGAGACGATGGCCCTTCGATTGAGAGACTCTGTTGGCCATGAATATAATTTGCGTTCCGTTGAAAAATACCCCACCAAAGCAATGCCCATGTCGTTTCAAAAAACATTTTTACAGTCTGTCAGGCAAGATCAGGTTTCAGCCTCGCATCCCTATGCTGCGTTGGCAATTCCTTCATTAGCGAAAGCAGCTGGCATCTATCATACCAACCCCCGAATTGTCTATGCCCCTTTTGATCCGAGGTGGGGAATCTATAGCAAGGATTTTGCGGGGCAGATCATGGTTTTTGAAGAACGACCTGATGGAATTGGTAAGGACTTGTCTTTCTTCGGTAATCCTGAGAAAATTATCAGCACGCGTAGATTGGTGGAGCACTTGACCCAGGATCATGATGTACAAGTCGATCAGAAAATGGTTTTACGTGCCCGGCTTTTTGATATGTGGATTGGAGACTGGGACCGCCACGATGATCAATTCAGATGGGGTGAATTTGACCTGAAAAAAACAAAGACTTACCGCCCTATTCCGCGGGACCGGGACCAGGCCTTTTTTGTTAATGAGGGTATTGTTCCAAACAAATGGCGGAAGCGCTATCGAAAACCCAATCTCGAAGGCTTTGATTACAAGATCCATTGGACGCCAGGGCTTATGGAAGTCGGCAGGTGGTTTGATCGGAGTTTTCTAAATTCCTTACCTGAGAAAGATTTTGTCCAGGCCGCTCAGGAACTTGCCCTGAGTATTCATGATGAAACAATCGACTCCGCCTTGATGCAATGGCCTTCTGAAATTTACCAATTGCACGGAAAAGTAATTGCCGACAAGATGAAGGCGCGAAGATCAGTGATCGTACACAATGCCCTGACTTACTATCGGTTTTTAGCGAAGCAAGTTGATGTCACAGGTTCCAACAAACGAGAATGGTTTGAAGCGGCGTGGCAGCCGAATGGCAACTTGCATTTGCAAATGTATAAGTTCGACAAAGAAGGTAATCGCGGGAAGCTTTTGTATGACCGGGAGTTCATAAAAAATCAAACAAAAGAATTGCGGATTTATGGA
>JAYWDP010000351.1:0-11781 GCA_043779775.1 Cyclobacteriaceae bacterium | reverse complement strand
ATAAAATGAACCGCGTAGGCGCAGAGGCGCGGGGAAATACATAGCAAGTTCAGAATTGGAATTTTCAGTATTCTTCGCGTCTCAGCGGTTAATGCATTCATTCACTTTTTAACGACTTCACCGGATTCATCACCGCGGCCTTGATGGACTGATAACTCACCGTGAGCCAGGCAATGCCCAATGCAACAGCACCGGCCAAAAGAAATGAACCTGCTCCCAGCACAATCTTGTAGGCAAAACTTCCCAACCACTGATCCATCGTCCACCATGCCGCAGGTGTGGCTATAATAAAAGCAATCAATACCAGTTTGGTAAAGTCCCTTGTGAGCAATAAGACAACGCCGCCCACAGAAGCGCCGAGAATTTTCCGTATCCCGATTTCTTTGGTTCGCTGGCTCGCCGTGTAAGCCGAAAGTCCAAAGAGGCCCACGCATGCAATGACAATGGCAAGACCCGAGAAAACAGTAAACATCTTTCCGGATCGTTGCTCCTCGGCATATCCCTGGTTCAGGTTATCGCCAAGGAATTCATAATGGATCGGCCTTTCCGGAACAAATTCCTTCCACTTCGCTGTGACTTTTTCAATGCCTGCCTGCGATTCGTTGGCTTTGAACTTGATGGCCAGCCTTGGCGTATTGGCATGCTGACCCCACGTTTCCTTGCTGAAGATCACCAGCGGTGTTATCTCATCCCTAAGGGATTGAAAATGAAAATTGTTGATGACCCCGATAATGGTGTAGACCCGGCGGCCCGTTGCATTGTTCCCGCCACCACCGCGCTCGGCCACCAGTCGCTTGCCAACCGGGTCACTGAGGTTCAGCGTCTTGGCGGCTGTTTCATTCAGAAGAATATTGAGAGAATCCTGGGTGTCTTTGCTGAAGAATCGTCCATCTTTTAATTTGAAACCGATAAGCTCGGCAAAGTCGTCATCCATGTACATGGATTTAACTGTGAGAATTTCCGATGAGCCTTCCGGCTGAAACATCTGTCCAAAAAAATCATCGCGATTGCCAACACGTGATGTAGTACCGGCGGCGGTACTCACTTCCGGTAACTTTTTCAATTCTTCAATGAATGTCTCCGATCTTTTTTCAAGCGCCCAGGCCCGTTCCAGCATCAGTACCTGGTCTTTATCGAAGCCAAGGTCTTTCCGCTGAACAAAGGCCATCTGTTCCCGCACCACCACGGTACCCACAATAAGTATGATGGATATGATAAATTGAAAAACTACCAAACCATTCCTTAGCCAGGTTCCTTTTGAATTGCCGGTGAAATTGGCTTTCATTACTTCCACCGGATTATAGGAGGAGAGCACAAACGCCGGGTACAAACCGGCCAGCGCACCCACAAGGATGGCAAAACCCACAAGGCCTGCGATGAGGTCCGGGCTGAATATCACGTGAAGCTGTTTTTCCACCAAAGCATTGAAAGAAGGAAGCAGCAAAAGGGCGCCACCGATTGCCAGAACCGTTCCAAAAAAAGACAATAAGATTGATTCAACAAGGAACTGGCCTATCAATTGATTTTTAATGGACCCCATCACCTTTCGCAGGCCAACTTCCCTTGCACGCGCGGCTGAACGTGCCGTGGCAAGGTTTACAAAATTAATGCAGGCGATCGCCAGAATCAGAATGGCAATAAAACCAAGAACGTTGATATAGTTGATGTTTCCGCTGGGGGTATTGGTGAACTCCAGATTGGTAGGGTCCAGGTGAATGGACTTGAGCGGCTGAAGGAAATAACGATAACCGTTGCCGGCTTTTTTATAGTCTTCCCAGGATTGATTCAAATCGCGCTCGATCTCACCCGAGGCATACGTGTCAACCATCTTTGGAAATTTTGCCTCAAGGGCTTTTGCATCGGCACCCGGTTTAAGTTTCAGGTAGGCATACGAATCAAAGGATGTATAATTTTCCTGCTTTCGTAGTTCCTCACCGGAAAATGAAACCATGGCGTCAAACCGGATATGAGAATTCAGGGGAACATCCTTGAATACACCGGTGACTTTCAATTCGCCAAAATCCGCTGAAATAATTTTGTTCATTGGATCGGTCTCGCCGAAGAACCGTTTCGCTGTCGTTTCGGAGACAATGACCTGGTTGGGCAGCGTCATCGCCGTCTGTTTGTCTCCTTTCAGTAATTTCACATCGAAAAACGAAAAGAATGCAGAGTCTGCAAACATGAAGTAGTCTTCTTCAAATGTTTTTGTTTCGTTGTCGTTGACCTTGTATTTCACAATGACATTATCACCCGAATTGAACATGATCATGGAGTTTTCCACCTCCGGAAAATCCTTCAATGTGACCGTGGCATAAGAATGCGGGATCGATGCGTAATAGGTAATGTGGTTGGGATACTTTCTCTCCAGCACCATCTTGTAAATCCTGTCAGCATCAGGAAAAAATGAATCGTAAGACAACTCATATTTAACATACAGTACCAGCAACAGGCAGGCGGAAATGCTCACCGCCAGACCCAGAATATTGATAATTGTATAAATCTTCTGCTTGATCAGGTTGCGGAGGGCTGTCTTAAAGTAGTTTCGCAGCATGGTGATGTGACGTTTACGAATGGTATTAAGTTGAACTTAATTACTATTTCTGGCAATTTAAGTTACAGCAAAACCACTTTTTTCCAGCCCTGTGGCCAAAATCATCGTTTTTAGGGTTGAAATGTGCAGAAACTAATACCTTTGCATCTCTGTTTTAGAAGTCCATGTTTAAATTCATTCTCATCCTGGTCCTGTCGATCTACCTGCTGAATAAGTTGAGTGTATTTTTATTTCAAATTCTGGGCAAGCCACAACAATCACCTCCCAATTTCAGACGGCCCACGGATGGTAAAATCAACGTGGACGCCATGCCGAAAAAGGGAAACAAAAAAGGAGGAATTAGCGGCGGGGAGTATGTTGACTATGAGGAAGTGAAGTAAACTGGATTCTGGTCACTGGATTCTTGTAATTCGCACTTGACGTTGGATGAGTCTACCAGAATCTAGAATCCAGTAACCAGTATCCAAATTTTCAAACCCTTGACAAAAATCCATTTCTACAAATACCAGGCTGCTGGCAATGACTTTGTGTTGGTTGATAACCGTGAGGCAAAATTATCCTTTTCAACTTCTCAAATTACAAAGCTCTGTGACCGCCGGTTCGGCATTGGTGCTGATGGATTGATCCTTCTGGAAAAAGATCCTAAGCTTGATTTCAAAATGGTTTACTTTAACAGCGATGGAAGTGAAGGCTTCTGCGGCAACGGCTGTCGTGCCATCATGCACCTCGCCCATCGGCTGAGTATCACCGGTCTGACTGCCAACTTCAGTGCATTTGATGGCCAGCATAGCGCAACTATTTTATCCGAAGGGATTGTTAAGCAAAGCCTGATAGATGTTTCTATCATCGAACCAAGAGGAGAAGATCTTTTTATTAATACCGGCACCGAACACAACATCCGGTTCGTAAAAAATCTTGCCACTTACCCCATCGTAGAAGAAGGAAGAAAAATCCGCTACAGCGACCTCTACCAACCCAAAGGCACCAATGCTGATTTTGTGGAAGTGACTTTGGACGGAAATGTTTCTTTTCGGATTTATGAGCGAGGAGTTGAGGATGAGACCTTCTCCAGTGGCTCAGGCGCTACTGCTTGTGCACTGGCGGTAGCTAAAAAATATAGCCAGGATTCCCCTATCAAATTGAAAACGAAAGGAGGAATTCTGGAGGTTGAATTTAAAATCAGCCAAGACGGCACATTTCACAACATTTACCTTACAGGCCCTGTGGGGTTGGTTTTTGAGACAACGGTAGAGGTTTGAGACCCTTCTTTTTAATCTATTTCCTGCCAAAATGCCCCGTTACAGGCTTTTGGAACTATAATTGCACCCCTGAAAATCTTAACTTTACGGCCGGTTAAAATTGGTTGTTCGTTTATAGTTGTTCGTTAATTGGCCCTTGTGGGTGCTATTTCCTTCGAACGACGAACGACGACCAACGAAAAAAACATGCTAAAATTTATCGCCAAGATTTTCGGTACCAAATCAGAGAAGGACATCAAGCGCATCATGCCGCTGGTAGAGGCTACCATACAAGCGGGGGAAAGGATGAAGGATCTTTCGCATGATGAACTTAGGGCACAGACCCTGGAAGTACAGACTTTTATCAATGATAAACTCAAACCCATCGACGACCAGCTTGCCGGATTACACCAACAGGTCAACGATCATCCCGATCTTGACCTTCACGAAAAAGAAGCCATCTTCCAGCAAATAGATAAGACCGAACTTGAACGAAACAAAGAACTTGAAAGGATCCTGATAGAAGCCTTGCCAAAAGCATTTGCCATCATGCGTGAAACGGCCAGACGCTTCAAGGAAAATGAATACATTGAAGTAACGGCACAAGAATCTGACATTCAGTTTGCCGCAAAGTATGAGCATGTAAAGATCGATGGCAACAAGGCACACTGGCACAATCAGTGGATGGCGGCCGGCAATATGATCACCTGGGATATGGTGCACTACGATGTCCAGATCATTGGAGGAATTGTGTTACACGAAGGAAAAATTGCCGAGATGGCTACAGGAGAAGGGAAAACTCTCGTCGCCACTTTCCCTACCTTTCTAAATGCGCTTGCCAAACGCGGAGTGCATATCGTCACCGTCAACAATTACCTGGCCACCCGTGACAGCGAATGGATGGGACCTCTCTTTCAGTTTCATGGCCTTACCATCGACTGTATTGATAAACACGAACCCAATTCGAATGCCCGACGGAACGCCTACCAGGCCGATATCACCTATGGCACAAACAATGAATTTGGTTTCGACTACCTGCGTGACAACATGGCCCGCGATCCGGAAGAACTGGTGCAGCGCGGCCACCATTATGCAATGGTCGATGAAGTGGACAGCGTGCTTGTAGATGAAGCCCGCACGCCACTCATAATCTCAGGACCAATCCCCCGTGGTGATGAACACGAGTTTTATGATCTGAAGCCTCGCATCTTTAAGCTGGTGGAAGCTCAAAAGAAACTGGTGACCCAATACCTGAATGAGTCCCGCAAATTAATCGCTGAAGGGGATGATAAAGATGGGGGTCTCTCCCTGTTCCGCGCTTTTCGCGGGATGCCGAAATTTAAACCACTGATCAAGTTCCTCAGCGAAACCGGTAACAAACATCTTCTTCAAAAAACAGAAAATTTTTACCTGCAGGACAACAAAAAGGAGATGCCTAATGCGGATGCCCCGCTCTACTTTATCATCGATGAAAAAGATAACAGTGTTGACCTCACGGAAAAAGGAATTGACCTGATCACTGGTGAGGGGGAAGACCATTCATTTTTCATTATGCCTGAAATCGGCGTTGAACTCAATAAAATCGAGAAAGATGCTTCGCTTTCACCCGAAGCACGTTTTCAGAAAAAAGAAGAACTCATCCGCGACTACTCGACGAAGTCACAGCGTATTCATAGCATCAACCAGTTGCTCAAGGCGTACACGTTATTTGAAAAAGACACTGAATACATCATCGTAGATGGCAAAGTGAAGATCGTTGACGAACAGACTGGCCGCGTACTGGATGGTCGGCGTTATTCTGACGGATTGCACCAGGCCATTGAGGCAAAAGAAAATGTGAAGGTGGAAGACGCAACACAGACCTATGCCACCATCACCTTGCAGAATTATTTTCGCATGTACCACAAGCTGGCCGGTATGACGGGTACTGCCGAAACTGAAGCGGGCGAATTGTGGGATATCTATAAACTGGATGTGGTAGTAATTCCTACCAACAAACCAGTGACTCGTCAAGATATGGACGACTTGGTCCACAAAACCATTCGTGAAAAATTTAATGCCGTCGTAGAAGAAATTGTTATACTTACGGCTGAAGGAAGACCCGTGCTGGTAGGCACCACTTCCGTGGAAATTTCCGAATTACTGAGTCGCATGCTGCAACTCCGCAAAATCAAACACAATGTATTGAATGCCAAACAACATCAGCGTGAAGCGGAGATCGTTGCAGAAGCCGGAAAACCAGGTACCGTAACCATCGCCACCAACATGGCGGGTCGCGGTACGGACATTAAACTTACGCCTGAATCAAGGGCTGCCGGTGGACTTGCCATCGTCGGTACCGAACGACATGAGTCGCGCCGCGTGGACCGGCAGTTGCGCGGCCGTGCCGGCCGTCAGGGGGATCCGGGGACTTCCAAGTTCTATGTTTCGCTCGAGGACAATCTGATGCGTATGTTTATGCCGGAACGCATCGCCCGGATCATGGACCGCCTCGGGCTGAAAGAAGGAGAAGTGATATCACATTCAATGGTCACCAATTCCATCGAACGTGCTCAGAAAAAAGTGGAGGAAAACAACTTCGGCATTCGCAAGCGCCTATTGGAGTATGATAACGTCATGAACTCCCAGCGCGAAGTGATTTACAAACGAAGGCGCAATGCACTCTTTGGAGAACGTTTGCAGCTTGATATCCTCAACATGTTGTACGACACCTGTGATGATATGGCGGCCAATGCCAAGGCAGGCGAAAATGCTGAAACTTTCCGTATGAATGTTCTGAGTATTCTCGGTTTGGACTTCGCCATCGCACAAGATGAGTTGGCGAAAATTGAGCAGGCTGATCTGACGGAGAAACTCTACCAGGAGGCCTTACGTCACTATGAAACCAAAAACAAATTTGTTGCCCAAAAGGCATTGCCGTGGATACTTGACGTTTACAAAACCCGAGGCGCTACTGTTGAAAATATTCTCGTCCCCTTTGGTGATGGTGTAAAACAGATTGGTGTAGCTGCGGCTCTGAAGAAATGTGTCGAAACAAATAACAACGAGTTGATCCGCTCCATGGAGAAAATGATCACCCTGGCCATCATCGACCAGCAGTGGAAAGAGCATCTCCGCGACATGGACGATCTGAAGCAAAGTGTACAAAATGCCGTATACGAACAGAAAGACCCGCTTCTTATTTATAAATTTGAGGGATTTGAAGCATTTAAACGGTTTATCGGAAGAGTCAATGAAGAAACCATCTCCTTCCTTATGAAAGCCGAAATTCCGGTGCAAGAGCCCGAACGGATTCAGGAAGCCAGGGCCCAAAAACGGCAGCGCTTCAGTGAACAGAAGGATGAATCGCAGTCAATTTTGCAGGGAGGAGGCCCTCAAGCCACAGCCAATCAGGTAGAACAAAAAGTGATGCCTGTAAAATCAGAAAAAGTGGCGGGCCGCAACGATAAGGTGGCCGTTCAGTATCCGGATGGCCGCATGATGAAAGATGTTAAGTATAAGAAAGTAGAAGATGATATTAGGAATGGTCGTTGTATTGTGATTGAGCAATAAAACAAAATGACGAATTACGAATTTCCTATGGTGGATTTAGGCAAATGGAAACAATCCTTTCGCTGTGTATTTCCTCATTTTTACTTC
Organism: Cyclobacteriaceae bacterium; assembly: GCA_043779775.1. Lineage (GTDB taxonomy): Bacteria > Bacteroidota > Bacteroidia > Cytophagales > Cyclobacteriaceae > ELB16-189. Next base: position 4,353 of record JAYWDP010000351.1, on the reverse strand, counting down.
GCCATTCTAATTATTTTTACGTTGTCTTGTGCCGCACAAAAAAATAACTCCAAGAATTACTACCACGAAGATCTGTACTTTCTCCGTCCCAAATTCCAGGACCCTGTTGATACGGCAAAAGTGGTTAACACCATGATAAAAGGCGAGGTGATAGCCACCAAGAATGTGAATGTCACCGTAAATGCCGTGCTCGACAGCATCAATCGCTTCAACCTCACCCGCCGGTTTATCGATGGATACACCATCCAGATTTATTCCGGTCAATACCGGGAAGAAGCCATGAATACCAAAAAGAAAATGGTCATGGAGGTTGCAGAACTATCAGCGGAATTAGAATATAATCAGCCTAAATTTCGCGTTCGTGTGGGCAATTATTACTCACGTCTGGAAGCTCAGAAAGACCTCATGCGTTTAAAACGCTTCTTTCCTAACGCTATACTGGTCCCTGAGAAAATCATGGTACGCTAATGTCACTACTCGAATCCGTTCAACAAAAGTCTGTATCCATCGCGAAGGAAGTCGTGGCATGGCGTCGATATCTGCATGCTCACCCGGAACTCTCCTATAAAGAATTTAACACGGCCAAATTTGTTGCGACGACGTTGCGTGAAATCGGCCTGACACCTCAAGAGGGCGTCGCTGAAACAGGTATCGTGGTATTGATCGAGGGAAAAAATCCCTTAAAAAAAGTGATTGCTCTCCGCGCTGATATCGATGCACTTCCCATTATAGAAGAAAACAATGTTGAATACAAATCACAGATTATAGGAGTCATGCATGCCTGCGGTCATGACGCACATACCGCTTCCCTTCTCGGTACGGCAAAGATTCTATTTTCCTTACGAGATCAATTTGAGGGTACTGTTAAACTTCTATTTCAACCGGGTGAAGAAAAAAATCCCGGCGGCGCTTCTTACATGATCCGTGACGGCGCGCTCGAAAACCCGCGGCCCGCATTGATTATCGGCCAACATGTGATGCCATTACTTCCTGCAGGAAAAATCGGATTCCGTGAAGGAATGTACATGGCCAGCAGTGATGAAATATATTTAAAAATTATTGGCAAGGGGGGACATGCCGCCGCCCCAGAGCTAACGGTAGACCCTGTGTTGATCGCTTCACACATCATCATCGCACTCCAGCAGGTTATCAGCCGGAATGCCAGCCCCAAACAACCAACGGTTTTATCATTTGGTAGAATCTCCGCCTTGGGTGCCACCAATATCATTCCTGACGAAGTCAACGTCGCCGGCACTTTCCGTTCCATGAATGAAGTTTGGCGAGAAGATGCACTAAAGAAAATCAGGAAGATTGCAGAAAGCATTGCCGAAGGAATGGGTGGTCGTTGTGAAGTCACTTTGTCACAAGGCTACCCTTATCTTGAAAATAATCCTGAACTCACACGCCGCATCCGCAAAGCTGCGGAAGAATATGTTGGAAAAGAGAATGTGGTAGATATTGATCTGACATTGGGTTCGGAGGATTTTGCTTATTACTCACACGTCATTCCAGCTTCTTTCTATCGTCTCGGCACACGTAATGAGGCAAAAGGAATCTCTTCTTACATTCACACATCTACATTCAATATTGATGAAGATGCACTTGCCATTGGTCCGGGTCTGATGTCATGGATGGCGATTCAAGAACTGAGTAGGTCTTAAGTAAATGGGCCCTCGAAGATTGTGCCGAGAGTTCCATTCTGCTTTAGCGGAATACTTGTTGTCGATGACAGTGAATGAAATAAATTAAGTCTCTGTTAACTCCTTTCATCTTGCGGGTAGGCTTCTATCTTTGCATGCGTAGATGAAGGACGAGCCTATCGTTAATCCGACCACTCCCCACAACCCGCGTTGGAAAATATTTCTGCGCAACACCGCTTACATTCTCGTTGCCCTGCTGATATTTCTTTTTGCTCTTGAACTCATGCTGTCTTCCTTACAGCATCTCGGAAAAACAGCAGCCGAAACCATCATCCTCGCGACGTCAAATCCCTTCACAGCTTTATTCATCGGCTTGCTCATCACTGCCATCATACAAAGCAGTACGGCGACTACCTCGATGACCGTGGCCCTGGTAGCATCCGGCTCTCTTACATTGGAAAGTGCCGTGCCCATCATCATGGGCGCCAACGTCGGAACCACTATCACCAGCACTATCGTATCCCTGGGCTTTCTGCCAAGGAAAAAGGAATTCAGGAGGGCCGTCGCCGCGGGCACTTATCACGACTTTTTTAATATCCTCACCGTCATCATTCTCTTTCCACTGGAATATTATTTTCAATTCCTTTCCAGCTTATCCAAAAGCATTGGCACTACATTCTTTCATCAGCCTGTCGGTTTGATCCAAACCAATTTTTCATTGCTGGGCGGCGGCTTTAGCGCAATCACAGATTGGCTGGCAACGTCAATTGGCAATGGATTTATACTCATTGTCCTGTCTCTTGCTCTCCTCTTCGGATCTATTCTTTTCTTTAGAAAGGTGCTCACCAACACGCTGGGATTTGGTTCACCGGAACGCTTTCAGAGATTTTTCTTTCGGAGTCCCTTAAAATCTTTTGCCTGGGGTGCTTTGACGACCGCTGCCATACGCTCAAGTTCAGTAACGACTTCGTTAGTAGTGCCCCTGGTAGCGAAGCGAGTGGTCACCCTGAGGAGTGCTGTTCCATTTATTCTCGGCGCCAACATTGGCACTACCCTCAGCGCCTTCCTCGCGGCCATGGTAAACTCCAATACCGCCATCAGCATAGCCATCGCTCACTTTCTTTTCAATTTCATCGGTGTGTTGATCTTTTATCCCATACCTGCCCTCAGAGAAATTCCAATCCGGCTTGCCAAGGGCCTGGGACGCCTTACCTTGAAATATCGCCTGGCAGGGTTGCTCTACCTGCTGGTCATGTTCTTCTTCATTCCATTTTCACTCATCTACTTCAATCGCGATGCCGTGAAGGTCACCGAGCTAACTTATCAGCGAAGAGAGAATAACGAACGAACATTTTATACCGTCATTACCAAAACTTTTGATAAACTGACGACCAGCATTTGGATTGTGAATCAAGGAGAGAATAATCGTGAACCTTCACTGATTTATTCCGTTTACAGGAAAAACAATCTCCTGATTATTAACAATGAATTATTTGAGCTGAACAAGCCCGGGTTCTGCCGCGATGGAGAGGATCGTAATGGAAAATTTGAAATGTGTATCCGTGAAGTCATGGATCATCTCATCCTGGGCCCTGCACTTTCGGTTGATTCTGTCTTCCTGTTCGAAAAAAAATACGAAAGTAATTATCCGGGTACCACATGGAGCTACATCAGCGCGCCCTCCAACTTCCTCGTGAAAAGAGAACAACGCGACAGCCTGGGCCACGTCCTCATCAGCGAGGAACTGGTGAAGGTTGAAAAGAAATGAATTTATTAGCCACGGATTGCACGGATTAACACGGAAAAAATGCCAAAATATTTCTAAGTGTTTAATTCAAAATACCCATCCGTGAAAATCCGTGCAATCCGTGGCTAAGTAAAAAGGCCATCACGAAGGGTATTGTCACAAAAAGCTTAAAATCCCTTATCTTGTTACGAATTTATGGAGAAAATAACGGAGACCATCTTAAAATTCCTTGGGTTAGACACCTTAGTCAGCAACCTGACAGGCTATGTCGAAACTCGCATTGCCTTGCTGAAGGTGGAAATCCGCGAGGATATGGCCAAGGCAATTGCCCGCGGAATGGTCATGGTGGCACTTTTTTTCATGGCGTTCCTTTTTTTGGTTTTCTTCAGCATCGGGCTGGCGCAATTTATCAACACTTTTTTTGAATATGCCTACGCCGGTTATTGGATTGTAGCCGGGATCTATGCCTTTTTCTTTTTGCTTCTGCTCATATTCAAGAAAAACATATATCGGTACTTTGAAGAGTATTTTTCAGAAATGATCAAACGCAAAGAAAAGTAAGTCATGGAACTTCTAGAGACACAGGACCCGGAAAAGAAAAAACTCATCGAGACTTCTGACCGCCACAAAAAGGCGCTGGAGAAAGAACTCGGGGAGATGAAGGAAAAGACCGACCGCATGCTCACCAATGCGTTGATCATCGGTGGCACCTTGGCGGTCACGTACTTCGTTATCAGCTCCATTTCAAAACGCAAAAAGAAAAAGAAGAGAAATAAAATTGTCCAGTCGCAGGCCAACGGAAAAGAAACTAGTGAAGATATTGAAGAAGACCAGGGTCCCTCGATTATCGGACAGATAGGAACGCGCATGCTCAACGAGGCAACTGCCGTGTTGCTGGACCTTGCCAAAGAAAAACTTGCCGAATACCTGGCATCAAGAAAAAAGACGGATGAAAATTCTTGAGAC
>JAYWDP010000350.1:0-11794 GCA_043779775.1 Cyclobacteriaceae bacterium | reverse complement strand
TGAAGACGGTTCTGATGCCGTAGCTGCCTTGCGTGGGTATGTAAATAGCGAGCTTGTAAACTCGTCGATCATTCTTTCTGCCGGCATAAATCCAAGATTATTCAGTTACATGGAAAAGCTGGATTCATTTGGTGCAGATCAGCTGGGGGTATTTAAGAAAAGGATTGTCATTAAAGTCTCTGACTATCGTTCAGCACTTATACAGGGAAAGATGCTGGCTAAAAAAGGTTTATGGGTGAGCGAATTCAGAATTGAATCGGGCCTGAACTGTGGCGGACATGCCTTCGCCACCGATGGTTATCTAATAGGTCCTATCCTGGAAGAATTTAAGTGTAAAAAGGAAGACCTGATAAAGGACCTGTTTGAAGTTTACAAGCAAGCGCTTAAGACAAAGGGTAAAAAAGGTTTTGATAAAGCACACGAGATCAGGATTACGATGCAGGGTGGAATCGGCACGCACCAGGAAGATGAGTTTTTGCACCACTATTATGGAATTGATAGTACAGGATGGGGGACTCCCTTCTTGTTGGTTCCGGAAGCCACCACCGTGGATGAACATACCTTGCAATTGCTAAGCAAGGCAACGGAGAAAGATATTTTTCTCAGCAAGTATTCACCTTTAGGAATACGTTTTCATTACCTGAAAGGATCTACGGCAGAAAAGGAAAGATTGGATCGGATTGGAAAAGGAGCGCCGGGAAGTCCATGTACTGAAAAATATTTGGTATCCAACACTGAATTTGGCCCCGAACCAATCTGCACAGCTTCCCGTATTTATCAAAAGAAAAAAATTGAACAACTGAAGTCACTTAATTTAACGGAGGATGACTATGATGTGCGATTACGGGAGGTGCTGGACAAAGAATGTTTGTGTATAGGGCTTAGCAACGCCGCTGTTAAGACCTATAAGTTGCAATCCTTTAAACACCTGAAGGGTGTGAATATTTGCCCCGGTCCGAATATTGCATATTTTTCAGAGATAGTGTCACTACAGAAAATGATTGACCATATTTATGGAAGAGTCAATATTTTAGCGGATAAAAACCGGCCTCATATGTTTATTAAGGAGTTATACCTTTATGTGGATTATTGGTTTGAACTTATGAATGGAACCAGAGAGCAGACCGATCAGAAAAGGAGCAAGCAGGTGCAGACTTTTTATGAAAATATTATGAGTGGAATTGCCTATTACCGCAATGTTGCCGACCAGATAACAGCAGGTGTAGTTTCTATCAAGGCTAAAATCGCCCAGGAACTTGATGCGACCGAACAGAAGCTGACCATGGCTTATCAATGCCATTTAAATGAATTGCAAAAAGTTTCCTGACAGCGCAACATCAGCCTGTTGTGGGTGCCCATTAATTTTTCGTATTTAGAGCAGGATTCTGCTATCATTATGCTTTTTGCTGTTCCGAACTAACGCCTATGTTTTCAAATGCCTGTGAATATGCTATTCGCGCTGTGCTCTATATTTCCGTCAGGAGCATCCGTGGCTCCAAATTGAGTATCAAGGAGATTGCCAAGGAGATTGACTCTCCCGTGCCGTTTACTGCCAAAATACTTCAAACACTTTCCAGGAAAAGAATAATATCTTCTGTAAAAGGACCCAACGGAGGATTCTATCTGGAGCCCTGGTCTAAACCGATAACCCTGAATTCTATTGTAAAAGTAATCGACGGGGATGAAATATTGCATTCCTGTGCGCTGGGCCTTAAGAAATGCTCGGATGCATTTCCATGCCCTATCCACAATGAAATCAAGGCTTATAAGAATAAATTACGCGATGTCATGAGAGGGAAGACCATTCAGCAATTGGCAGCGGACCTCGCACAGGGTAAGACTTTCTTGAAGAATAATAGGATCAGATTATCCTGATATTTTTTGCCGCGCATGCAATAACTATTTGATTAATTGATGGTGCGAAAAGCCCATTATCTTCAGTTTTTATCTTTAACGCTAAAAAATTTCCACCCATCATCCCTGACTGGGAGGAATGCCATCGATTGCAATCGTTAAAGGGTTCTGATTCGGTTCAGAAATACTTCATCAAAATATAATTATACTAAATAATATAAGACAAATTAGTCTTTTATATGTTACTTTGCAATTACGATCAACTAATCTCTTGCAGAATGAATGCTGACGCGATTTACAGAGAGGTGACTAAAACCAGGCAGTTTTCTGAAAAAATGCTTGATTATGATGCACCGGATAAGCTTAAGAGGATGGGGCTTTATCCTTATTTCCGGGTGATAGAGTCCGACCAGGATACGGAGGTAATTATTAATGGAAAGCGCGTCATGATGTTTGGTTCGAATAGTTATTTGGGATTGACAAATCATCCCGAAATAAAACGGGCAGCGCACGCGGCAATTGATAAATATGGAACTGGCTGTGCCGGATCCCGTTTCTTAAATGGAACACTGGATATCCACATTGAACTGGAAGAGCGCCTGGCGGAATTTGTTGGTAAAGAGGCAGCACTGGTCTTCAGTACCGGGTTCCAGGTTAACATCGGCGTGATCCCGGCTTTGCTCGGACGTAACGACTATCTTTTACTGGATGAACTGGATCATGCATCCATCCTGGAGGGAAGTAGACTTTGTTTTGGTAAGACACTTAAGTTCAGACACAACGATATGGCTTCGTTGGAGCGGGTATTAAAATCCATCGAAGGGGAGAAATTAAAACTGATTGTCGTAGACGGAATTTTTAGCATGGAGGGTGACATCGCGAATCTTCCTGAAATCAGCAGACTTGCTGAGCGATACGGCGCCAATGTGATGGTAGATGATGCCCATGCCCTCGGGGTCATTGGAAAAAATGGAAGAGGCACCGCATCGCACTTTGAACTTACGGACCAGACGGACCTCATCATGGGGACCTTTAGCAAGTCACTGGCTTCTATCGGTGGCTTTATTGCTGCGGATCGCCACACCATCAATTATTTGAAGCATCATGCAAGGTCATTGATCTTTAGTGCCAGCATTTCCCCGGCCGCTACCGCAAGTGCCATGGCAGCACTTCAAATTATCCAGCAGGAACCTGAACGCATGGAACAACTATGGATCAATACGCGATACGCTCTTAATTCATTGCGGGAGCTGGGATTTGATATTGGTAATTCTTGCACACCGATCATTCCCATTTACATACGGGATAACATGAAGACCTTTCAGCTAGCAAACAGGCTATTGGAAGCAGGTGTATTTGTAAACCCGGTCACTTCACCCGCAGTAGCATCCGAGAGCGCCGTAATCCGGTTCAGCCTCATGGCCACCCATACCCGCGAACAGATTGAGCGAGCCATCGATAAAATCTTTAAGACTTCTAAAATTCTGGAAATTGCATAGCGCCTACCAATGAGTATTGTTATTAAGGAAGTTACCACTCGCAGGGACCTAAAGAACTTCATTGGGTTTCCATATCGATTGTATAAAGGGAATCCGTTTTTTGTGCCACCGCTACGATTTGACGAGGAAGCAACTTTGCGACAGGACAAAAACCCTGCCTTTGAATATTGCGAATCAAAATATTGGCTGGCTTACAAAGATGAAAGAATTGTGGGCCGGATTGCAGGGATTCTGAATCGGGCCTATATAGACAAATGGAAGAATAAATACCTCCGGTTTGGTTGGTTGGATTTCGAAGAAGATGAGACTGTTGCCAAAGCTCTTCTTGCGGAAGTGGAGAACTGGGCAAGGAAAAGAGATTTGGTGGCGGTTCATGGCCCGTTAGGATTTACAGACCTGGATCATGAAGGCATGCTGGTAGATGGTTTTGATCAATTGGGAACCCTGGCCACCATTTATAACTATCCCTACTATCCCGAATACCTGGAAAAATTTGGTTATCAAAAAGATGTCGATTGGGTCGAATACCGGGTTAATATCCCTGACAAGGTGCCGGAAAACTTAGTACGGTTGGCGGCCATAGTCAAAACAAGGCAAAAGTTGCAGATAGTAAAAACCAGGAAGCCAAAGGATATATTGCCTTATGCTGATGAAATTTTTCAATTGGTAAATAAGGCCTACGCCAATTTGTATGGCGTGGTACCTCTGACCCATGAACAATCCAGGTATTACACTAACCAGTATTTTTCATTTATCCGGGCCGACTTTGTTTCACTGATAACAGATCAGGAAGGGAAGCTTGCTGCTTTTGGAATCACCATGCCATCATTATCGAATGCATTGCAAAAAGTAAATGGAAGGCTCTTTCCTTTCGGCTTCATACACTTGTTAAGGGCGCTTAAGAAAAATGCTGTTGGTGACTTGTATCTTGTGGCTGTACGCCCAGACCTTCAGGGAAAAGGAGTCAATGCAATCATCATGGATGAACTTACCAGGGCCTTTATAAAGAACGGAATTACGACGGCAGAAGCAAGTCCACAACTGGAAGACAACACAAAAGTTCAGTCGCTATGGAATTACTATGACGCCCATAGGCACAAGCGCAGAAGGTGTTATATTAAATATTTACAACCGACGTAATCTTTACTGGTATGAAGCAGAAAATCCTGATCACGGGGGCAAGTGGTTTTATTGGTAGTTTCCTCGTCGAGGAAGCCCTCCGGCAGGATTATGAAGTGTATGCAGGGATCCGCAAGACAAGCAGCAAGACGTTTTTACAGCAAGACGCAGTCCGGTTTTTTGAAATAGATTTTTCATCTCCTGATAAATTGAAAGAACAGTTCAATGATCATATACAAACCCATGGCCCATTTGAATATGTCATACACAACGCGGGAGCGACTGGCACCAAGGGGAAAAGAGAGTTTCTTACGGTAAATTATCAATATACCCGGAACCTGGTGGATGCCCTGGTGGCTTTGGAAATGCCTGCCGGTAAATTTCTGTTTGTCAGTTCCCTCGCCGCATGCGGTCCGGGAAATCCATTGACCTTCGAACCCATTCAACTTAGTGGCCATGAGAATCCAATATCCGGTTATGGGAAAAGTAAATTGATGGCGGAGCAGTATATTAAATCAATCACTGATTTTCCATATCTCATTGTTAAACCTACTGCTGTGTATGGTCCCCGGGATCAGGACTTTCTTCAATTGTTCAAAATGATCAACCATGGTGTTGAACCTTATATTGGCAAGCACAAGCAAATGATTTCAATGATTTATGTGAAGGATTTTGCGGTGACCGTTCTGCAGCTCTTACGTTCGTCGACAGTAAATGCCTCCTATATTGTATCCGATGGTTTTGATTATGATAAGGAACAGTTGGGTGGCTTGATTCGTGGCTTATTAAATAAAAAGACATTCAAATTCAAAATACCGGTAGCACCCCTTCGCGTTTTGATTGCAGGATCAGCAAAAGTCCACAAGTTCTTCGGTAAAAACCCTTTCCTCAGCCTGGAAAAGCTGGATGAAATCAGTGAATCCAATTGGCTATGCGACAGCAGCCAGTTATGGAAAGAACTCTCGCTTACGCCAGCGTACAATCTCGAAAAGGGTCTGAAAGAGACTGCAGATTGGTATAAGAAGAATGGCTGGCTAAACTGAAGAGCTAATGATGAAGAAAGTCATGAAAAATACGATTATTTATATAAAGACTAAACAGTCTTTTATTATGTTTGTGTGGGACACTTTACAACATGATTTTTAATCATTCTTATTTTTTAATCATAAAAACCGCACATCATGGAACTGAACCAGGAAATCCTTAGTGATATTGTCATCCACATGAAGTATGCCCGGTACATCCCGGAACTTCAACGCAGGGAACTTTGGCCGGAAATATGCCAACGCTATGAGTCCATGATGGTCGAGAAGTATCCGCATATCAAGGATGAAATACATGAGAACATGCAATATGTTCTGCAAAAGAAAGTACTACCCTCCATGCGCGCGATGCAATTTGCCGGAGCCCCGATCATAAAAAACAACAGCAGAATTTACAATTGTGCTTATTTACCGGTAGACGACATCCGGGCATTTTCGGAGGCCATGTTCCTATTGCTGGGCGGCATCGGCGTTGGCTTTTCAGTACAGGAGCACCATGTATCCGAATTGCCACCCACTCGCAAAGCAAACAAGCAGAGAAGATTTCTGGTAGGCGACAGCCTTGAGGGTTGGGCAGATTCCATCAAGATGATTATGAAGGCTTACTTCGGCCAGAGCGACGCCATGCCTGCTTTTGATTATTCCGACATCCGGCCCAAAGGAGCCCGGCTGGTGACGGCCGGAGGAAAGGCCCCCGGTCCGGAGCCACTCAAAGTTTGCCATGCACACATCACTGCTGTTCTGGATCGCAAACAGGATGCAGAACAATTAACCTCACTCGAATGCCACGACATCATGTGTCATATCGCCAATGCGGTGCTTGCAGGCGGCATCCGGCGGTCGGCCATGATCTCCCTGTTCTCCCCCGACGATGAAGAAATGCTCACCTGTAAATTCGGCAACTGGTGGGAACTGAATGAGCAACGGGGAAGGGCCAATAATTCAGCGGTCTTATCACGCGATCAAACCTCCCAGCAGGAATTTTTTGATTTGTGGAAAAAAATTGAATTGTCAGGAGCCGGCGAACCAGGTTTTTATTTCAGCAACCATCCTGACTGGGGGACTAATCCCTGTTGTGAAATCGCACTGCGCCCTTTTCAGTTTTGCAATTTGTGTGAAATCAATGTGTCGGACATAGAAACACAGGAAGAGTTGAATGCACGGGCGGTTGTTGCCGGTTTCCTCGGGACACTCCAGGCCGGGTTTACTGACTTTCACTACCTCCGGGACATTTGGAAAAAGACGACAGAGCAGGATGCACTCATCGGCGTCGGCATGACCGGTATTGCCAGCGCACGTGTCATTAAACTGGACCTGAAAGAGGCGGCCGATGAAGTCAAGCATGTCAACGCGGTGGTATCAGCAAAAATTGGAATTGAATTTGCTGCGCGTTGTACCACAATAAAACCCTCCGGGACCAGTTCCCTGGTACTCGGTACTTCATCAGGAATTCACGCATGGCACAATGACTATTATTTAAGAAGGATGCGCGTTGGTAAAAACGAAGCCATCTATGAGTACTTAAAAGACAACCACCCTGAATTGCTGGAAGATGATTTGTTAAATAGTAAGCAGGGGATTGTATGCATTCCGCAAAAGGCCCCTGAAGGCAGTATCCTCCGCACGGAAAGTGTTATGGATATGCTCGAGCGCGTAAAGACTTTTAATTTGAAATGGGTGCTCAATGGATATCGTTTAGGCTATAACGCAAACAATGTATCTGCTACCGTGTCCATCAAAGACGATGAATGGGATTCCGTAGGGGAATGGATGTGGCAGAACAAGGCTTCCTACAATGGGCTGAGCGTACTTCCCTATGATAACGGGAACTATAAACAACCGCCTTTTGAGGACATTAACCGGGAACGATACGAGGAGTTGGAGAAATCATTGAAGAATATCAATCTCTCCTTTGTGTTTGAACCTGATGACGCTACCGAATTGCAGGCTGAAGCGGCCTGTGCGGGGGGAGCGTGTGTGATTCATTAGTCGCGCTCTTTGGGATGTCACCATCGCAGAATCTAACCTACCGATTCTTGTTTTCTTTTAATGCACTTAACCGCGGAGAGCGCAAAGAAAAGCAGAGTAATAAAAAGATGAATTATTCTGCGACCTCTGCGGTAAGAGGTATTATTATACGAAGCATTATTGCACGACTCTCTTCGCATTAATCGGGAAAGATCCGAACTGACCGATATTCATATTACCCTTCATCCCATCACCTTCAATGACAGCTTTCACTGTGATGATTGAAGCATTGCCGCCGAAGTTTACTTCGTAACCAAAATTGATCTCGTTGCCCACGACGATTACCGTAGACAGCGGCGTCTCGCGGTTGTTCCTGCTGCTGATAATGATGCCGGAGTATTTCTCGCCATCTTTCTTGATCACAATGGAACCGCCGCCACCCTGGGGTGATTCAACCGTGTAAGTCCAGCTTCCTTCTGCCTTTACCACTGCGGAGGAGTCCGTTTTGATTTGCGTAGCTGCCACGGAAGGAACGATGGTCGGCCGGCCTGTCTGACCGCCGCGTTGTTGTCCGCCGCCACCTTGTACTTGCGTGTCTTGGCCCCCGTTGTCACCGCCGCCGCCGTCTTTAAGGTCGTCGTTCTCCACAGACTTTTTGCGTTTGCGGGGTGCATCAAAACTCATTTTGCCAATACGTATACTGAAAGTGACTTTGAAATTCATGTTGTGAAGTTCGTTCGTGCTGCTTTGAGCAATGACCGGCGAAGAAAGACTGCTGTTGATTCGCAGGGCAGGCGTAAAAAATTGTTCTGCGCCAAAGCCAATGCTCCCTTTCTTGTTGGGAAGGTCTTTCCTGATCGACAAGCTGTATACATAAAAGCTTCCCTGGAATCCCTGCAACTGTACCTGACGGCCGCGATAGAAGCTGAAGAACTGTAAGCCGTAGCCTTTGCCCATCGTATAGTTTCCAAAAATGCGGTAACTCGCTACCCATCCCTGGTTGCTGGCGTTGTAATTCGGGTTGGGGTCGTTATTTTTTAACATCGCATAAAAAATATCGGTCCCGCCACTGAGTGTAAATTTGTTGGAAATGTTGACGTTGGCGAATATGCTGCCACCGTACGCATCTTCTTTTCCAATGTTTTTATACGTAGTAACAATTGTATCACCTTTCACATCGCGGACACTCTGGATGGCATTGTCCGTATTCCTGACGAAGGTTGTAAAATTCAGACTGGTGGCTTTGATATTGGTGCTGTAAGAAAGCTCGTAGTTGTTGGTGTACTCAGGTCCAAGGTTTGGATCCCCATACGTGATTGAGTAAGGATTGGATGCCTGTATGTTCGGATTCAGATATTGGATGGATGGACGTTGTATGCGTCGGTTGTATGCAACTTTCACTGTGCTTCCATTTTTCAATTTCTTTGAAAGATTGATGCTCGGCACGATCACTCCATAAGAAGGAATTATCACCGGCCCTTTTTCCACAGCAAAATTTGCGTTGATCGTTGTGTACTCATATCGGGTTCCAGCTTTTAAACTATAGCCGGACTTTGAACTGTAGGTATAGGAAAGATAGCTGGCCGTGATATTCTGGTTATAACTGAACACGTTGGCCAGGCTGCTGTTGACAGCAGGGACATAAGGATCCGTGGCGCCGGTGGCAGCAAAATATTTGTAATCACTGGAGACCTTCCGGGAAATAGCCTTACCACCAAACTCCAGCATTTGCTTAGTACCGATGGGTGTCTGGTAATCTGCCTGGACGGTAAATTCCTCATTGACACTTTTGTTTTGATTTTTTAACCTGTTGATCGTCGAGAGGTCCCCTTCATTTAAAATTGCATTCACAAAATCATTGGTCCGGTCATTACGGCTGTATAAAGTCAATATACTTAACTCTTGCTGCGGCTTTTTGAAAGTATGGGTATAGTTCAAACTTGCATCGACGTTACCGGAAAGGTCCGTGGTGTTTACATTGCGCAGACTGGTGCTGTTCAGGATGTCATTTTGGTAAATCTGTGAGTATAGATTGTCCTGGTAGCCATAGTTATTGCGTGAGCCATATCGTACGGAACTGGTTAGTGAATTATTCTTATTGATATCGTAGTCCCAGCCCATTTGAGCGTTCCCGAATACCATCGTGCTGCGGGTATCAGCCTGCTGAAGATTCAAAGTTTGTAATCCATTGGAAGTAGTAAGCTGGCTGTTGTTGAATTTTCCATTGATGTTATAGCCGGCGCGTCCAAAGCCGCCCAATGAAAAGCCCATCTTACCTTTTCGATAGCTGGTGTTCAAGCTCAGGTTGGAGCCCCGGTAGCCTGAACTTCCATCCGCATTGAGCGTAAGACCTTCCAGTGTATTTTTTTTGGTGATGATATTGATAATACCTGCCGATCCTTCAGCGTCATACTTGGCCGAAGGGGAGGTGATAACCTCCACGGTTTTAATCTGGTCAGCAGGAATCTGTTTCAAGGCATCAGCTACACTGGAGGCCATAATGCTCGAAGGCTTATTATTAATGAGCACCCGGATGTTTTGATTGCCGCGGAGAGAAACATTTCCATCCATATCGACAGAAAGCATCGGAACGCGCTTGAGTACGTCGGTGGCATCGCCTCCTTTGGTGGTCTGATCATTTTCCGCATTGTAGATTGTGCGGTCAACTCTCTCTTCTACAAGTTGGCGCTGTCCTTCCACTACGACCGCTTCGAGTTCTTTGGAGGAAGATGCCATTTTCACAGCGCCGACATCCACGGAATTTTTTTTGTCGGAGATAACGACGTTATCCACATTGACATTGGCATAGCCGATAAAAGAAATGATCAGTCGATAGGTGCCGTTGGGAACTTTAGGGATGACAAACTTTCCCTTCTCATCGCAAATGGCTCCATCGATGGGTTTGTCTGATCCTGGAAGGGCGAGTGCTACGGTGGCAAACTCAACCAGTTGATTCCCATCCATGACCACACCGCTGATCTTGCCATGGGCCTTGACCGCTTCTTTGGGCTGATTTTGTGCGTTTGCAAACGATACAACAACAACTAATAATAGAGATAAGAAGATTTTCATATACTGTTTATAAACTAAGAATGACTGTTTTGCATTATTAGACAACGGGATTGCATGAAATATTCCATTGACACTATTAATTTTTTTTGTGTTTGGCTTCCATCCAACATTAAACTCCCGGGGGTAGAATAGGTTAGTCCATATAGATAGAATATAGACCGTTCAGCAACATTTAACGAAGCCTGTAAGGGTCCAAATTTACGCAATGCCTGGAAATTCAGGTGTCAAATTCCATCAGCGGTCGATTGGGCGATTGAGTTCGATTGAAATTTAAATTCATTAACCGCTGAGGCGCAAAAGACGCAGAGGATATGTTAATATCTCGTAGATTTATTTGTACTCTCCTCGCCTCGGCGGTTAATTGCATTTGGACTTTAAACAATCAGGGTTTCCTTCACCAATACCTATCATCCTTTCCCTGTTTTCACCTAATTTGCAACAATGCAAGTCTTAACCGAGCACGATTTTCCTGAAACCGAAAGGATTGCCTCCGCCATCCGTTTTATTAACAGCACCGCCAGTCACATTTTTCTGACTGGGAAGGCAGGCACAGGCAAGACGACATTTTTAAGAAATCTTGCCAGGCGAACCCATAAACAGTTTGCCGTCGTGGCACCTACCGGGATAGCGGCACTCAATGCCGGCGGGGTCACTATCCACTCCCAGTTCCTGTTTCCCTTTGGTATGTTTATCCCGGAACGGTCGCCTTCGAATGATTTTAATACGGAAGGGAATTACTATACGTCAAACACTCTGGCGCGAAAACATCCCCTGAACAGCGCCCGCAAGCAAGTGCTGCGTTCTCTTGACTTACTCGTGATTGATGAGATCAGTATGTTACGCGCCGATTTACTCGATGCCATTGATTATCGCCTGAAGGCAGCCAAGGGGAATTTCAAACAGGCATTTGGTGGCGTGCAGCTTTTGATGATTGGTGACCTGTACCAATTGCCGCCCGTAGTGAAGCGCGAGGAGGAGGCACAGCTGAAACGTTATTACAAGAGCCCCTGGTTCTTTGAAGCCAAGGCCCTGCAGCAAGATGGCTTTGTGTATGTCGAACTGGATAAAATTTTCAGACAGCGCGACGAATCGTTTATCAATTTGCTGAACAACCTCCGCAACAATCAAACTACCAGGAGTGACATTGAGGAATTGAATAAGCACTATCAATCGCCAGAAGAAATTCAAAATATGAGGGAAGTGATCACCCTCACAACCCATAATTATAAAGCCGACGAA
>JAYWDP010000349.1:0-4293 GCA_043779775.1 Cyclobacteriaceae bacterium | reverse complement strand
GAGTGACTCATATGAATGGCCAATGGGATAAGGTCGTTAAACTTGTGAAAACTGAGTTTAAAGCAGCAGCTTGACCGCGACAATTTGAAATGCACCCGTGCAGAGTTTATTCTTGTCACAGAGGGATTCAGAAAAAACTTAGTGTCTTTCAGCGTTCGATATTCATCATTGAAATTTTATGCACTTATTGTTGTATGATATCCTCCGGCTTGAGTGTCCCCACCGCATAATCCAGCAGTATTTTCTGGAACACCAGTCGGTATTCAGCGGAAGCCTTGTCGGTCTGTGCCTGCACAAACGCCCGGTTTGCGTTGACAAAATCCACGAAGTTGGTGACACCGAGGTTGTAGCGTTCGGTTTCCAGTTGGAAGGCTACCGTGGCGGCATCGAGTTGGGCTACTGTCACAGCGTAGGTCCTCTTGTACAGCTTAAAATTCTGATAGGCCCTCATGACGTCGGTCTTCACCTGCACTTCCACATTCTTGGTGGTGATTTTGTTGTTTAGGTATAAGACTTTCTGTTGGACATAGGTGGCACGGTTCTGAAAATTCTGATTACCGCCAAAGATCGGAATACTAAGCTGGAGTCCGTACGTTTTGCGCAGGTTGTCGGTCTGAAATTGTTTACCAAAGGGCTCTGTGTTTACGTCGCCGTGGAGGTGATTGTAAAAAGAACCCATGGTGCCAAAAGCGCTGATGGACGGAAGCAAATTTGCCTTCGTTACCCGAGTAGCATATTTGGAAGCCTGTTCATTCTTTAATGCTCGCTGGTAGTCGCCCCTGTTTTGAAGGGAAGTTTCAAAGAGTGCCTGCAAGTCCGCCTCACTGGCCCCGATGGCGTTGACATCCCAGTTGGGCTTGGCAATATCAAATTCATCGGTAGGATCGAGTAAGAGTGTTTGTGTCAGGAGGGCCTTGTCATTGATATACGTAATCTCTGCCTGCAGTGCGCGGACTTCGGCGGCTTTGGTTTGTGAATCCTGATTATATTCATCTACCGGTGATCGGGCACCGAGGCTGACCTGTTCTTTTACTTGTTCGAGTTGCTTGGAAAGGGATTCAAAGTTCTCTTTGGCAATTCTTAAAAGTTCACCGTCGAGCAGCAGCGTGAGATATTGCGTCGACACCGTATTGATGACATCCTGTGTGGTGCGGTTGACATAAAAAGATTGCGCATCCATCGCATTAGAATATTGCTTCACACGGTTCACCTGACTGAGGCCATTAACAATATTCCAGTTTGCGTTGACAGATCCGTAAAATTGATCAAATAATCCATTGACTACTTTCCCTTCATTCTGGTTGAAGAAGTTTCCATTTACCTGTGTTATTCCTGAGTTGAGTGAAAGTGTAGGCCCCAGGCCCGCAATACTTTGCGTGCGCTGCATTTGACTGTAGGTCAAGTTATTTTTTTGCTGATTTAACAATACGTTATTATGCAAAGCGATCCTGATAGCATCCTCAAAGGTGAGTACCTTCGGGGCCGTCTGTGCCTTCAGTTCTGAACTCACTGTGCTCACCAAACAACATACAGCAAAAGCAATCCGCTTCATATCCAACATTTTAATTTCTAACTTTTTCATCCGACACGATCGCGCCATCGGCGATCCTGACTACACGCTTTCCACGCGCCGCATTTTCTTCCGAATGTGTCACCTGGATGATGGTAATACCTTCATCGTTGAGTTTTTCAAAAATATCCATGATGTGCTTGCCTTGCTCGGAGTGGAGATTTCCCGTGGGCTCATCCGCCAACAATAATTTCGGCTGTCCCACGATGGCTCGGGCGATGCCCACGAGTTGCTGCTGACCGCCGCTGAGTTGTTCGGGAAATAAATCCTTTTTCGCCACCATGCTGAACCGGTCCAGCAATTCCGCCACCATGCTTTTGCGCTGACTGCCGTTGACACCTTTGTACAAAAGGGGTGTCTCAATATTTTCATATACCGTCAGTTCGTCGATCAGGTGGTAGGCCTGAAAGATGAAGCCGATGTAATTTTTATGCATCTCGCTCTTCTGGCGTTCCTTCATTTTATGCACGGGTTCATCGAAGAAAAAATATTCTCCTGCCGACGGTTCATCGAGCATACCGATGATGTTCATGAGCGTGGACTTGCCCGATCCGCTGGGGCCCATAATCGTCAGGAATTCACCCTGCTGCACTTCCAGTTCGATGCCTTTCAGGATGAAGGTGCGTTGAAAGCGGGAGTCGATGTACTTGTCAATGTCTTTAAGTTTGATCATCTATTTTTATGGGTTGTGCTTCCGGCATGGCCAGGCACGCTGCCTTATTGCCAATAATAATGCCATGCGCATATGAGGCTTTAGACGGCAGAATTAAGGAATGGTTGCATGAAATCCGTCCGAAGATGAAAAATGGTGTTCGGAAGTGGGCGGTGAGTCGGAGGTGTTTTCGCAACAATGTTGGTAAATTGAGGTATTTTGTTTTGAGGTGGATTATGGGGGCTATTGGGTCTTGGCCTTTGGCTCGAGCTAGAAGGGTTGACCAATGGCTTTGAAAAGAAAAGCTTGTTAGGGTGAGAATTATTAGACTCTGGTTCAATTTTGGCGTAGAGCGTTTGTGTAGATTCTGCGCAACTCAACTTTTAATTCTTCGGGTTCAATTACTTTCACAGTATCTCCATGAGAAAGCAGTTCCATAATAAAATCATGCGTGATGCAAAGCTTCAGGCGGATACGGAATTCATCATCATTGTCAACAAGCGTTTGCTGGCGGTCGTGCAGCTTGAGGGACTTAATGTATTTTCCCTGCTCAGGATCAAACGACAAAATAATTTCCTGCGGCTCCTTCCCGTTGGGTGCAATGATCCCGAAGCAATAACGGAAATACTCGTTGACTTGAAAGTCCTTCGGATAGGTAAAATGTTTTTTGGTTATCTCTAAATCGGAAAGCCGGTCTAGTCCAAAGGTTTTGATCAGCTCGTCTTTTGAGTCGCTTGCCAACACATACCAACGGTTTTTAAATTCTTTCAACGCATAGGGCGCCACGAGGCGTTTGGTGGATTCACTCGCCCAAAACGGTTGATGCGTGAATTTGACAAGCCAGCGGTTTTGGATAGCGTGAAGCAACCCATGGATATGTTCAGTGCCTTGCGGCTGCCGGTTTTCTAAAAAGACATAGGGTGATAATTTTCCGGCGATGTTCAGTGCATAGTGAATATCCAGCGCTTCCACCAGGCGTAGATTGGAACTGCGGTGGACCTCATCCTCTTTCAGTTCGTATGTCTTCGTTTTAAAATTGAATGAAATGTCGATATCAAAAATGGAGCGTATTTCGTCCAGGTCACGTTGAAGCGTTCGCCTGGATACGGTAAAATCATAATCGTTCAGTTCTGACTGTTCTGTTAGAAAATGATTGATCTCTTCAGAAGTTGCATGTCCGCTGATTTGTAGCTTTTTGATGATAAGCATGTACCGCTGTATATAAACTCGTTTGGACATAAATTTTGGCTTTATCAAAGCTACCATCTGGGGCGGACAAAGTATGTCGCAGTGTAATTTTTTATGCCACTTTTTGGTATCTCATAAACAATTCTGCGCATGCCAGCGCATCTGAGAGAGCATGGTGATGATCTAATTCAATCGCATGGATTTCACACAAATCGGCCAGGGATTTTCCATAAAGACGATAGGTACAATGTTTCGTGAATTCGGGCATTTCTATTTGGTATAATTCCAGCGTTTGCCGCAAGCAAGTGAAATCAAACGCACCGTTATGAGCCACCACTTCCTGATGGCGAATATAAGGTTCAATGACAGGCCAGACGGCATCAAAGGTGGGAGCGGCTTCCGTCGTTTCCAATGAAATGCCGTGAATATCCACAAACTTTTTCCAGTAATAATTATTCGGCGGCTGAACGAGAAGTTCAATTTTTTTTACGACCTCGCCGTTCACCACGTGTACCAATCCAACCTGGCAAATGCTCCATCGATATCCCTGCGCTGTTTCAAAATCGATGGCGGTGAATGTTTTCATATCAGGCGACGTTGGAGGTAAAACCGATTGTGTTCAATTTCCTTTCGTACGCAAATTCCTGCTGACCGGCATAAAATATTTCTGCGAGTGTCATGGGCTGCGTTACGATGAAGTTGATGGCGCCAAGGTCCTCGAGCAGCTTTTTTGACTTGTTTATTGATAGAGGCTTAAACTCGTAAAGTGCTGTCAAACGTCCTTTTCGTAAAAGCGCTTTGTCAATATTGTTAAGGTACGTATTGAATGTGCAGATAAATTGTATTCCCAGACTGGCCCCTAACAAGCCATCGGTAAGATTCA